>JBKJRR010000203.1:0-3353 GCA_046594635.1 Burkholderiaceae bacterium | reverse complement strand
CTGGCCAGTTGTGGCAGGTCGCAGGCCTGTTCACAACACAGGCCGGGCACAATGGCCAGTGTGCCGGACGTGATGCGCGGCGAAGAAGTGCAGATCTTTGGCGCCATGTTTTTGTCGGGCCGCAACGACGGCCTGTTCATCCTGCCCGGAACCCATAGCAAATGGGCCTGGGTACAGGACGGCCGCGTCACCACCTTTCAGACTTTCATGACTGGCGAATTTTTCGCCCTGCTCAGCCAGCACTCGCTGCTGGCGCGCACCATCGACACCGGCGCCGCGTTCGACGCGAGGGCGTTCACACTGGGTGTGGCGCGCGCCGGCCAGGGCAGCAGCCTGCTACACAACGCGTTTGGTGCGCGCACCATGTCGCTGATGTCGCGATGGGAGGCTGGACCACTGGCCAGTTTTCTGTCCGGTCTGGTGATCGGAGAAGAACTGCGTGCCCATGGTCGCGAACCATCCGGCGATATCGTGCTGATCGGCTCGGACCACCTGACCGGGCGTTATGCACTGGCTTTCGGTCACCTGGGCGTTGCGACGCGCAGCATGGGCGCCGAAGCGACCTGGGCCGGCCTGCATGCGCTGGGCCAACACCTGCCTGTCGAACGGAGCACCTGACCATGAAGCCGATCCAGAAATTCGCCACCCACTTCCAGACCCTGCCCCTGGTGGCGATCCTGCGTGGCCTCACGCCTGACGAGGCTCCCGCCATTGGCGAGGCGTTGACCCAGTCCGGTTTCGGCTTGATCGAGGTGCCGCTCAATTCGCCGAATCCACTCGACTCCATTGCCCAACTCTCGACCGCCTACCCACAGTCTTTGGTCGGTGCCGGCACGGTGCTGACGCCGCAGCAGGTGCGCGCGGTGCATGCCGCGGGAGGTCAGCTGATCGTGTCGCCGAATTTTGACACCGACGTGGTGCGCGAAGCCGTACGCCTGGGCATGGTGTGCCTGCCCGGTATTGCCACCCCCACCGAGGCCTTCGCCGCGTTGCAGGCCGGCGCACACGGACTCAAACTGTTCCCGGCCGAGGCGGCCTCGCCAGCGGTGCTCAAGGCCATGCTGGCGGTGTTGCCTGCCGGCACGCTGATGGTGCCGGTCGGCGGCATTTCGCCGCTGAACATGGGCCCGTGGCTGGCCGCCGGTGCTCTTGGGTTCGGTCTGGGCTCAGCCCTTTACAAGCCGGGCAAGAGCGCCGCAGAGGTCCGTCAGGATGCGGCGGCATTCGTGGCGGCGTATCAGGGCGCGACACGCGCCTGAGGCCGGCACGGTCTGATCAGACTGGCACACGACCGCTCGGGTCGATGACCCACCAAGGTGGCAGCAGGTCCCGGTAACGCGGCTCACGGTAACGCGCATCGAGCAGCACCACGCAGCCGGTATCGCTCTCGGTGCGGATCACACGACCGGCCGCCTGCACCACCTTCTGCAGGCCCGGAACCACATAGGTGTAGTCATAGCCCTGGCCAAACAGGTCCTGCAAACGCTGGCGGATGACCTCGTTGACCGCGTCGAACTGCGGCAGGCCGAGTGTGGCCACGAAGGCTCCGATCAGGCGCGTGCCCGGCAGGTCGACACCCTCGCCGAAGACGCCGCCCAGCACCGCGAATGCGATGCCCTGGCCGGCCCCATCGAAACGGCTCAGGAATTCCCGCCGCGCGGGCTCATCCATCTGGCGGGCCTGGGTCCATACCGGGATACCGGCATGCAACTGGCGCAAGCGCGCACAGCACTGCTCCAGATAGTCGAAGCTGCTGAAATAGGCCAGGTAGTTGCCGGGCAAGCGTGCAAACTGCTGCGCCATCGCCGCCACCAGCGTGTCAAGCGAGGCGGCGCGATCGCCTTGGCGGGTCGACACCGGCACGATGCGCACCTGCAGCTGGTCGCTGCGAAACGGACTCGGAACGTCCAGCCAACGGGTGTCTTCGGCCAGCCCCAGCAGCGTGGTGTAGTAGTGCTGCGGCTGCAAGGTGGCGGAGAACAGCACCACCGCATCCGCATCACGCAGGCGTGGCGCCAGAAACGGGCCCGGCACGATATTGCGCAAGCTCAAGCGTCCCGCGGCATCGTCCGCCAGATCGAAACCCTGGGCCTCGAGCCGGCCCTGCGCGGCGTCGGCAACGTGCACAGCGCTGCTCGCGGCGTCGGTCGGGTTGCGATCGAACTCGCAAAGCGAATGGTCGGCGAACATCTCTGCCAGCGTGGCCCAGGCGAGCGCGCGAAAGTAATATGCCAGTACCTGCGCATCGGTATCTGCGGCATCATCATTGACGTGTTCACCCAGCGCGGAGCACAACTTCTGCAAGGCGCGCAACCAGGCCTCGGGAACCGCTGGCAGGGCTTGCCAGGTCCGCGCGGGTGTGGCACGGACCTGGGCGTCCTGCAGCAGTTGCCATTCATTGAGTAATTCGTCGACCCGCGAACGCAAGGCACCGGGCACGAGAGCGCGCACCACCAGCGTCTCGGCGTGCGTCAGTTCGGCGCTGTACATGCTGCGTGCACGGGACACCAGGTTATGGGCCTCGTCCACCAGCACGGTGACGCGCCAGGCGTTTTCGACCGTCATGGCGTACAGCATGGCGCTGCGGTCAAAGTAGTAGTTGTAGTCGGCCACCACCACATCACTCCAGCGCAGCATTTCGTGCCCGAGGTAGTAAGGGCAGATGCCTTGCGCCAGCGCCAGCGTGCGCAGCGTACGCTGGTCGAGCCACGCGGCTTGTGCTGCCTGCTCCCGCGCCAGCGGCAGGCGGTCGTAGAAACCACGCGCCAATGGGCAGGAGTCCGGGTGGCAGGCCTTGTCCGGATGCTCGCAGGCTTTGGCGCGGGCCACCAGTTCCAGCACCCGCAGCGGCAAAGCACCAGGCGCAGCCTCGGTAGCGTGGCGCAAGGTGCGCAATGTGTCGAGTGCGACCTGGCGCCCTGGCGTCTTGGCGGTCAGGAAGAACAATTTGTCGGTACCACGTACCGGCATCGCCCGCAACGCAGGAAACAGGGTTCCAATGGTCTTGCCGATGCCGGTGGGCGCCTGCATCAGCAGGGGGTGTGACTGCAGGCAGGCCCGGTATACGGCAGCGGCCAGGGCGCGCTGACCCGGCCGAAACGGCAATTGCGGAAACGCCAGCTGCGCCATGGCCGCGTCGCGCCGCATGCGGTGGGCCTGCTCCTGCTGGGCCCAGGCCAGAAAACGCGCACACAGTTCGTCCAGGAACTGCTGCAACTGGGCGGCACTGCAACGCTGCACCAGCGGATGCTCAGACTGGTCCAGCACATTGAAATAGACCAGGCGCAAGGTCAGAGCGTCCATGCCGCGGCTGGCACAGATCAGCGCGCCATACACCTTGGCCTGTGCCCAGT
>JBKJRR010000125.1:0-2859 GCA_046594635.1 Burkholderiaceae bacterium | reverse complement strand
GTCATGGCATCCGTACTCGTTGTCGGTCTGCCAGGCGGCCACCGCGGGATGGGCTCCATAACGCTGCGCCATCCGTCGAACGATGCGTGCCGCCTGGTCACGGTAGACCGGGCTCGAAAAACAGTAGTGCCGGCGCGATCCGAAACCACGCGCCCGGCCTTGCGCGTCAATCGCGAGAATTTCCGGGTGCGCATCGACCAGCCATTTTGGCGGCGCCGCAGTGGGCGTGCCCATCACGACTTTCAGTCCTTCGGCATGCAGCGTCTCAACCGCGCGGTCCAGCCAGTCCCATTCAAACTGGTCCATCGCCGGCTCGATCCGGCTCCAGGAAAACTCTGCAATGCGTACCCAGCCGATGCCGGTCTCGCGCATTTGTCGAGCGTCATCGGCCCACCATTCGGCGGGCCATTGCTCCGGGTAATAGCAGACGCCGAGTTGCATGGTGTCAGGCGTTGGCGTTCAGGCCGCCAGCGGCACTGGCAAATATGTGTCTTGGATGCAACGCTGGAGCGCGAGTCTCTTGCCGTCGAAGACATGGATCCTGTTCGAAGGCATCACAACGGCCCCGCGCTGCCCGGGCTTGGCGTCGACTGCGGCGTCCAGCGTTTCGCCGCGCTCGCGCTTGATTCGCGCTACACCGTCGTTGGCCGACTCCCGCTTACCCGCAGTAAAGTTCATAGCGGCGAATCGATGAAACCGGATGGACCGACAAGTCGCAGAACGCACCAGGGGCGATTTTGAGATCGACATCACACACAATCTGCACGCTAGCGCCATGGGTCTTGCCGATGCCGATGAGCGAGGTTGCAGATTTCCTGGGCTCCACGTTGATGACTTTGGGTATGACTTCAAGGGCGTTGAAAAATTGAATCTGATTCGCGTTGGTCGTCAAAAAAACATACGTGAAGCGAGTCAGCGAGGCTTTGGTAATGTTCGGTTGCCTGATGGAGATGTGGGAAAAACCCCCATGAACTTGAAATTCGTGGCCACGGCGTGGCAACCCAGGCGCCTGCTTGACGAGATCATCTCATAGGCACATTCGGATCCTCGAAACAAGCTGCTTTGCCCGACCTCGCGACCCACGGCTCTGCCGGGGCAGTTCAAGGAGCGAATAGGCGGGGATCGAACGCAAAAAAGAAGCTGACTGCCAATTTGAAAGAGGGGCTGACAGTTGTCGACCCTCAGTTGCATGGGTCGCCGGCCTGTGAGCACGTCGGTCGCGCCCGCGCGGCGCGACTCGGTGAGCTGGTCGGCCTGCAGCAGCAGCGACTGTGGAATCACGATCCGCAGGGCTCTTGCCGTCGTCAGGTTGATCGCCATTTCGTAGCGACTGGGCTGTTCGGCGGGCAGGTCGCCGGGCTTCGCCCCGCGCAGGATCTTGTCGATCTGTCGTGCGACCTGGCGGTCGAGGTCCAGCGGCGTCGTGCCGTACGTCATGAGGCTACCCTCTCGCGCGGGCGGCGCGTTCGATGATCAACTTGCGGTCGCGGCCGAACTGGGGGCTGGCCATGACCCGCAGCGCCTGGCATTGCGCCCGAGCGATGGTCTCAAAGGCGAGGTCCTAGCCCGACACGCTGTCGCCGGTGTCTGCCATCTGCAGTGTCAGCCCCGCTTTCCTGGCCACGGTCGCGCCATAAGCTTTTCCTGGCGACCGGCTAGAAATGGCAGGAAGCCAACCTACAGATCGGAGTCACCTACACCGGCATCGGACCCGTTGCCGACATAGATCTTGGCGACCGTGTTACTTCAAAGCTGTCGCTCAGGACTGCCTTGTCAAGACAGAGTGAATTCCGACTGGAGCTTGTGTCGCTCGAAGAGCAGCAGCTTCGGGTGGATTTCTATCCAAGTCCACCGGATCTTGGAACCGGTCGCTTGCGCCCTGGAGTATTGCGTAACACTTGTGTCCAGACTCAACTGCCAGTGAACGGTGCCAAGGTGGCGCCGCTGGTTCATGACGGCGACCTATCCATCCGGAGCAATATACCTTTCCTGTTGCGATACCAATGACTGCAGCCATTGACGCCAGTCCACAAAAGCGCCGACTGACCACCCCCGTCGACGACCAGCCTGGTTCGCTCCACCAACAGCTTTTTCCCAGCATTGGTTTCGCCGGGGCAGAGCGACGTCGGTCATGAAGAACTGCTGAGGGCGTTGTAACATGGGTGATACTTGTGTTCAGGTGACATCTTTGTCGCCCATTTATTGCTCAAATGGAATAGATCATGCAAAACGACAAAGGGCTGGCGGCGGTGCTGCGTCAGCAGGAAGGCAAGATTCTGCAAGACTGGACGGGCGCATTGCAGGAAGTGCGCCGCCATGGCAGCCCTGGCAGTGGCGATACCCACGCACAGGCGCGCAGCTTTCTAGGCGCTTTTGCCGTAGCGGTTCGATCTTCAACGGGCGCCGAACTTGTGGGCCGCGAATGGGACGATGTGCGTGCGCTGCTGACCGATCTGTCGCGCGACCGTGCATTGGCCGGGTTCAGCCCCACCGAAACGGCAACCTTTGTGTTTTCTCTCAAACAGCCCTTGTTCGTGGCGCTGCGCGAGGCGCTCGCCGACGATACGAAGCGGCCCAGTGACGAGCTCTGGGCGGTGTCGCTGATGCTGGACAAGCTGGGTTTGTTCAGCATTGAGGCCTACCAGAAGGGGCGCGAAGAGGTGATCGATCGGCAGCACCAGGAACTGCTGGACCTGTCAACGCCTGTGGTCGAACTGTGGCAGGGCATCCTTGCGCTGCCGCTGATCGGCACGCTGGACAGTGAACGTACGCAGATCGTGATGGAGAGCCTGCTTGAGGCCATTGTCGAAAAGGAAGCCACAGTGGCGATCCTGGACATCACGGGTGTGCCGACCGTCG
>JBKJRR010000104.1:0-4533 GCA_046594635.1 Burkholderiaceae bacterium | reverse complement strand
CATTACCTTGCCGGCGCCGGTGCTGTACCTGCGTCTGCGCTCGCTGGAAACCGTGGCCTTGTCGGGCGCCACGGCCAGTCTGCTGCCCGACGCGCAACGCCGTGGCGACGACTGGGTACAGCTGATCGAACGCCTGGCAGCGCGGCTCGGGCCGGAGCAGGTGCTGCGCGTTTTGCCACATGCCGATCATCGGCCGGAGTGCATGCAGGACTGGGTGCCGGCAGCAACTGCCATGGCGGGTATAGACACGTTGCGTTCGGCCAGGGCTTCTGCAGGAGGTGCGGGCAAGAAAGGGTCGCGCTTGTCTGATGGGAGCAGTGGCAAGGGTGACGGCAGCCGTGCTGGAAAAAACGTCACAACCCGAAAGCCACCGATGCTGCGCGATGCCCTGTACCCGAACTGGCTGCTGGCCACACCACTCAGGCTGGCCGTGCACCAGGATCGTCCGCTCTACCAGGGCCCGCTGACCCTGCTGGCTGGTCCGCAGCGGCTGGAGGCGGCGTGGTGGGATGTGGCTCTGGCGGACGGCGCAGCGTCTGCCGAGCCTGCGCAGCCAACCCCCCGTGGGCTGGCGCTGCGCGACTATTTTCTCGCGCGCAGCGCCCAGGCCGGCTTGCTGTGGATCTACCGCGAACGGCTGATGACGGCCCGCATGGATGGCGATAAACCAGTGGGGCAGTGGTATCTGCATGGGGTGTTCGGCTGAACGGATGGGTGACCGAGCGCACGTACGCCAGTCACCACCGACCCAGCGGAACCTATGAGCAAACACATCCAATAGACGCGAAACATGAACACGGCATTGCAACCGCACGTCGAAGTGAAGCAAGTCGCAGGCGGTGAGCCGAAAAAAATCATGTCCGTCGAATCGATGCGGAGCAACAATTCAATCGTTCGATTCGAACTAATCGATTCAATCGTGTGACAATCTAACGCACCATCCTGACTATATGGAGAAGCCCATGCAGACCTTCACCGCCAATCAAGCCAAGACCCACTTCGGCGAATTTCTGGACCTCGCACAACGGGAGCCCGTGCGCGTGATGCGCCGCGACCGCGTTGTGGGGGTCATGGTCAGCGCACAGGACTACGAGGCGATGCGGGTTTTTTATGCCGATCGCCTGCAACACACAATGAACCAGAGCGCTGCGCTGGCACAACAACAAGGCTTGTCACAGGAAACCCTGGACGCGTTGCTGGCCGATGAAAGCTGAGCATCGCTTCAAGGCGGTGCTCGACACCCACATCTGGATCAGCGCCGCGTTGTCACAGTCGGGGGCGCCGGCAGCCGTCGTGCGCCATGTGTTGCAAAACGGTCTGCCGGTGTTCAGCGCAGCGACGTTTCGAGAACTCGAAACGCGGCTCTGGAAGCCCAAATTCGACCGCTATCTGGACATGGCGACACGCCGAAACCTGTTGGCCGACGCCAATGGCGCAGGAATGTGGGTCGACATACCGGAACCATTGGGCAGCCGGAAATTCAGCCGGGACCCGGATGACGATGCTTTTGTGCATGCGGCGATCGCATCCGAGGCGCGCTGGCTGATCTCTGGCGACCTCGATCTGTTGTCGATCAAGCCCATTGAAGGACTGCACATCTGCACACCGGCGCAGGCGATGCAGTTGTTCGGCGAGGCCGATGGGTGACATGGCCCACCGACACTGTTGTCGCCGATCGGTTGGTGAGCCACCGAGCCGGGAATTGACTTGGCCATGCCAGCGCGCGCATGCGTAGGCAGCTGCGCATCCGTCGCGAAGCTGACCTTCGTGGACATGTCGTATCTCTTTGCGCTTTGTTCGGTGGATGGTTGGTAGTTGGCATTGATTTCAGTTTTTCATGGACACTGTGTTTGTAGCCAGTATTCATGAGAAACTGTTGCCAGTCAACGCTTTGCGTCCAGTACATGGATGACGCCTCCCATGTGGACCCCCTTGCCGGCCTACGCCGAACTTCATTGCCTGTCCAGTTTCAGTTTCCAGCGCGGAGCCTCGCAGCCGGAAGAGCTGGTCGCGCGTGCAGCGGCGCTCGGCTACACCGCGCTGGCGATCACGGACGAATGTTCGGTCGCCGGTCTGGTGCGGGCCCATGTCGAGGCCAAGAAGCACGGGCTCCAGCTGCTGCCGGGCGCCGAGTTCCGGGTCCAGGGCGTTTGGCCACGGTCCGATGCCGAGCATGTGCCGCAGGTACCGGTGGCCGAGGCGCTGGGGCGGCAAGGGCTAGCCGGGATGCCTGTCGGCGCGGCGCCCTCCGCTGTCGGGGCTATCCCAACCGCGCATGCGACCATGGCGCCCCATGGCGACATCACGCTGCTGGTGTTGCCGCACAACCTGGAGGGCTGGGGCAATCTGTGCGAATTCATCACCGCGGCGCGGGCCAAGGCGGTCAAGGGCGACTATCAGGTGAGCTGGGCCGGCAGCGATTTCGCGTCGCTGCAACATTGCGAGGTCTTGCTGGTGCCGCCGCGCGGCATGGTTTTCGAGACCTTGTGGGGCGCGTGCCACCATGCCCGTGCCCTGTTTGAGGGCCGGCTCTGGTTGGCGCTGGAGTTGCTGCACGGGCTCGATGACGATCTGTGGCAACACACGCTGGAGCAGATCTCGCAACACAGCGGTGTGCCCCTGGTCGCTGCCGGCAACGTGCATATGCATGTGCGCTCGCGCAGGCCGCTGCAGGATGTGATCAGCGCGATACGGCTGGGTCGCCCGGTGGCCGATTGCGGCTTCGATCTGCAGCCCAATGCCGAGGCGCATCTGCGTGCACGTCTGCGTCTGGCCGGCATCTACACGCCCTCTTTGTTGCAGGCGACCTGTATGGTGGCGGCGCGTTGCACGTTCAGCCTGGACGCACTGCGTTACCAGTATCCGCTCGAGACCGTGCTGCCCGGCTTGACCGCGGCGCAGACGCTGCGTCAGTTCACCTATGAGGGCATGAGCCAGCGTTATCCGAACGGCATTCCGGCGCAGGTGCAGGCACAGGTGGAACACGAACTCGAACTGATCGCCGAGCTGAAATACGAGATGTATTTCCTCACCGTGTACGACATCGTGCGCTTTGCGCGTGAACGCCACATCCTGTGCCAGGGGCGTGGTTCGGCAGCCAACTCGGCGGTCTGTTATTGCCTGGGCGTGACCGAGGTCGACCCCGCGCGCATGAGCGTGTTGTTCGAGCGTTTCATCAGCCGCGAACGCAATGAGCCGCCCGACATCGACGTCGACTTCGAACACCAGCGGCGCGAGGAAGTGATCCAGTACATCTACGCCAAATACGGCCGTGAGCGTGCCGCGATCACCGGCGTGGTGGTGAGCTACCGGCCCAAGAGCGCGATTCGCGATGTGGGCAAGGCGTTGGGTATTCCCGAGACGCTGGTCGATGCGTTTGCCAAGCATCACCGTTGGTTCGATGGCGTGATGCGGCTCGAACAATCGCTGATCGAGACGCTGGACAATGCCGGTCTGTCTGCCGACGACCCGCGTATTGCGCAGTGGCTGGACTTGACGCAGCAGCTGCTCGGCTTCCCGCGCCACCTGAGCCAGCATGTTGGCGGCTTTGTACTCACGCAGGGCAAGCTCACGCGTCTGGTGCCGGTCGAGAACGCGTCCATGCCCGACCGTTCGGTGATCCAGTGGGAAAAAGACGACCTCGATGCGATGGGCCTGCTCAAGGTCGACGTGCTGGCACTGGGCATGCTGTCGGCGTTGCGCCGCACGCTCGACCTGGTCGGGCAGCAGCGCGGCACGGTGTTCTCGATGCAGGATATCCCGCCCGAGGACGCGGCCACCTACGACATGATTTGCGCCGCCGATACGGTGGGCGTATTCCAGATCGAATCGCGCGCGCAGATGAGCATGTTGCCGCGCATGCTGCCGCGCACCTTTTACGACCTCGTCATCGAAGTGGCGGTGGTGCGTCCCGGGCCGATCCAGGGCGGCATGGTGCACCCGTATTTGCGGCGCCGGCAGGGCCTGGAGCAGCCCGTGTATCCCAAGGAAGAGCTCAAAGTCGCGCTCGAACGCACCTTGGGCATCCCCATTTTCCAGGAGCAGGTAATGCAGGTGGCCATGGTGGCGGCCGGCTTTACGCCTGGCGAAGCGGACCAGCTGCGGCGCGCCATGGCGGCGTGGAAGCGCAAGGGGGGGCTGGAAAAATACTATGACCGCATCGTCAGCGGCATGCTTGAACGCGGCTACGACCTGGCATTTGCCGAATCCATCTTCAGCCAGATTCAGGGTTTTGGCGAATATGGCTTTCCGGAGTCGCACGCGGCCAGTTTTGCGCTGCTGGCCTACGCCAGTTCCTGGCTCAAGTGCCACGAGCCGGCCGCCTTCCTGTGCGCTTTGCTCAATAGCCAGCCGATGGGTTTCTACAGCCCCTCGCAGCTGGTACAGGATGCCAAGCGCCACGGCATCGCCATCATGCCGGTCGACATTGCCATCAGCGGCTGGGATTCCACCCTGGAAGAGCAGGGCGAAGCGCAGCCCACGATGCGCGGCAGGACAGGGCCGGCGCAGCCGCCAGTGCGGACCACTCAGCCT
>JBKJRR010000016.1:0-12937 GCA_046594635.1 Burkholderiaceae bacterium | reverse complement strand
CCGTCGCTGCCTCGCATGCGCAGCAGGACTTCAAAGTTCAATGAATCGTTGGGCGCACTGAGCGACATGATCGGCTGCATGTGCAAATACAGGCCGTCGGTCGCAGCGCTGGTGGACAACAACTCGACCAGTCGCAATTCCGCGTCGTGCTGGCGGAACACATCGGAGTCGCGTTCATACACGACCAGACCATCATGGTGGCCGCGTTTGGCCTCGCGGCAGGCGCGATCGGCGGTGGACAACGCATCCTTGATCGACGTGCCCGGGATAACCTCGATCAGTCCGATCGAGCCACGCACGGTAAACGCCTTGTCGCCGACCCGGAACGGGCTGCTGCCGATGTTGCGCACAATGCCCTGGCAGACCAGCGCGGCGAGCGCCATCTTGGTGTCGGGCAGCACGATGGTGAATTCGTCGCCACCGACCCGGCCCACCTTGATTGATCCGGACACCACGTCGGTGATGCGCTTACAGACTTGCTGCAGCACCTCGTCGCCGGCATTGTGGCCAAACAGGTCGTTGATCAGCTTGAATCGGTCCAGATCCAGGTAGGCCAGCGCGAACGGCCTGCCCTTGGGCGACATCGTGCTGGCCTCCATGAACGCGTTTTCGATGCCGCGGCGATTGAGGACCTTGGTCAGCGGGTCGTTGTAGGCAAGGAAATTAAGGTCCTCCGCCGCGCGGGACTTCTCGGTGACGTCCTGCAACGACCCTTCGATCCGGTCATTGGACAAGGTGGCCTTGACCAGATAGCGGCGGAACTCGTTGTCGCTCTGCGCACGATTGCCGCGGATTTCAAGTTCGCCGTCGACTCGGCTATAGACGAAATGGTGCAGTTGGGTCCACGCGCCCTGATCGAAATACTGCTGCCAGGAGTTTTGCCCCACGGTCAGCACGTGATGGCCCAGCATGCCCGTGAGCGCAGGGTTCGCACTGATGAAGCGACCTTGCAGGTCCAGGCTGAACAAGCCGATCGGCATGGCATTGAAATTGTGTTCGAGTTCCGCCTGCACGGTCAGGCGCTGCTGGTGCTCGTTGCGCATCTGCTCGGCAATGGCCAGCGCCGCCAACAGGCTCGAGGAGAGCGCAACCGTGACAAAGTTGGCGGCACCGACCAGGTCCTTGTTGCCGGTCGCAGCCGCGATGATTTCGGTCATGCTGGACAGGAAGGTCACACCCAGCGAGGCGCCGTACCACATTGCCACGCGTGACCGGGTCGTGCGAAGAATACTGACAAGGCTCACCGTCATCAACAAGAGGCCGATGCCGCCGGCCATCCACATGGCCGGTAGCCAGACCTTGTATGGCAGGACCACCGATGCCAGAAGGAACGGCAGGCAAAGCCACTGCATCAACTTCAAAGGCCTGTCATAACGGCTCTTGGCCAGATGTTCGCCAAACAGCGTCCGGTACAAGGTCAGCGTGAGGAGTGCAAAGCACGAAAGCGTCAAAGCCCGTCCGGTCGAAAGCCATTGCACTGGCACGACATGGCCAAGCCACTGGAAATCCCAGCCGGCAGACATGGCGCTCATGCGCAAAGTCACGACCAGCCAGGCGGCAAATAACACATACATGACCTGACGATTGATCCAGGCCGTCAGCAGCACAAACAAAGCCAGCATGATCATGCCACCGTCAAGCAGTCCTGAATTGCGATCGAACTGCTGCACTGAGCGACCCCAGTCGCCGATATTCCAAACAGCAGCCGTCAGCGTCGCGGGACCGACGAATGTGGCGCGGCAAACAGCGCTGGTTGATGAGCCTGGCTGCATTTGCAGCGCGAAACCAGTTTTCGACTGCGACAATTTTCCGCCAGCCGAAACCCGTGTGGCCTCGCCGAAAGGCCGCAAAGCGCTGCGATCCCAACATGCCAGCGTGGATCCGTGGCGGGACGGAAAGTCCACAATGGCACCGCTGCCAGACGCATCGGCCGGCATTGAAAAAGTGAACCAGACCGGAAGTTCGGAGCGTTTGGTATCGAAATTCGCTACTGCAGGCAACTTATCGAGTTGTTGCAGTGCTTCTGTTGCGCCGAGTTTGCCTGACCGATCCAGCAAGACCTGCATCGAAAGAGGCCGCGCGCCAGAGCTTGTGTATTGATCGTCCCAGAGCAACAGGGCAGCGACGGACAACAGTCCGATCACGATCGGCACAATGTAGATTGATAACGTCCATATGATCGCGTCCAAGCCCCCGACCAAGCGGGACCTGAGCGATTTTTGACGAATACTGATGCCCTCTGCCATGCGTCCTTGCCAAGCCTCAGGCCATCCCGAGGCTTGTGCGAGTCTACGCGCAGTGGCCGCTATCGCAAAACACTAACACTCCTGAAAAGCTTCTACAACAGCATATACAGGCTTTTTGCTGCTTAAATCAGACAGGGCGGCGCCCCAGGGGCGGGTAAACCCGTGGTTGGGGCAAGCTCGAAAAAAGACCGCCGAAGTTGATCTCTCGTTCGACCTGTATGTCGATGTCGTCATGCAGGGTATTGACAAAGAAGTCCAGCAGTGGATGCTGGGCCTCGGTCCAACGCTGTTCACCAGTCTCGATCTCAAATCCCATCACCCGATGGGGCATGTCGTAGATGTGGCGAAGTGGTATGAATCCCCGGTCCGGATACAAGTCCTCAAACAGCAATTGTTCGTATTGACGGTCCAGCGGGGCACGGGCTCCGATAATCGACCACTCGATGCCATCTTGCTCGCAGTATTGAAATGCAGCCTTGATGAGTACGATCTTGACTAGGCGGCCGATAGTTCCACCGACGATGCCCAGCCGGCTGACTTCGGCAAGTGGCCGGTCGCGCAACCAGCGTGGCAGGTCCACTGATTGTTCTACTTTCAACGGCATATAGGCGTTGCTCTGGATACGCAGGGTGCCCAATGGTGATCCGTCAAGTTTGGATTCGGCCAGCAATACGGCTACACCGGGCTCGGTGTCGACAGTCTCCGCCGTGCGCAGTTTTTCTCCAAATTCCGGAGTGTGACGGCCATACGCAGCGGCGCGGATTGTCACGGCCTTGGTCAAATCGGATTCGGTGTTGACGATTCGCACCGTGAACGGGAGTCGCTGCTCAGTCATGCTTGTCCTGGAGGTCGCCAGCGCGTCCGTGTTGCCGGCGAACTCAGCGGGCCGATAGGGCGGGGGGAGAAAGGCAGACAAACGATTCATGATGGAGTCCTGTTCGATTTGGATTGACACAGATGGACAGGCAACGGCGCCCTTGAGATGAACTGTAGGACGCGAGATCGATGCTGGTAAGTCGCCGTTTGTCTCGACAGCCTGTAGGAAGTCGCCTTACAAACTTTTGCAAAACTGTTCAAGGCGTTCGAGGTCGGACGGGCTCTGGGACGTCCGCATCGATGTCCTGGCGAAGGACTTGCTGGCAAACCACTTCGTGCAGATCGGTCGCCTGTTTGTCTTGAATCGGCGTGTTCATGCCTCGGGCAAGGCCGGCAGAGAACCGGCTTGTCCGCCTGGCGATGTCAGCAGCGCAGCGCCAGCGCCTGCAGGGTCTGTCCGTCGCGCGGATCGAACAGCACCAGGTTGACCTTGCGTGTGTGCCCGGAGGCTGAGGCAACTGCATGTAACACGAGGGTCTGCACCTTGTCTAAGCGCGCCTGGTGCTGTCCTACCGGCACATATTGCCGCACCACATGGTCGTTGCGCAGTTGCTCACCGGCGTTTTCTCCTGCGCCCACCGATGTTTGGTGGGCGTCCTCGGTAACGGTCCAATAGGCGCCCCAGACCGACGGGGCGTTGGCCAGCGTTGTCACGGTGGCTTCGAACGTATTCGTATCCTGCTGGCGCATCTCGATCCGTACGCGCGCAGCAGTGTTCTGGTGGGCAATGGACTGGCCCCCACCTCGCCATTGACGCCAGTCGCGCCCGTTGACCAGCACCTGCGGCGTGTAGATGCTGCGCAGGCCGTTCCACACTGCCAATTGGCGCTGACGCTGGGTGTGTGCCGGGGCGGCGAAGCGATCGACCCAGCCGATATAGTCCCAATAGGCCACGTGAAAGGCCTGGATCACCGGCTCGCCCGGGGTCCTCTCCAGCGACAAGGAGGACAACCAACGATCGGCCGGTGGGCAGGAACTGCAACCCTGGGACGTATATAACTCGATCACTGGCCGTACCTGGGCGCCCGATTGAACCGCGCAACTGCCCGAAAGGGCAGGGCCGCACAGGACAATAGCGACAGCCGCCGCCAAATACTGGCGAGCGCCCCCAAACCAGGTTTTGGCAGGCCCCCCGAGGCGGTGCGAGCAAACTTGGAAACGGCCCGGCGTTTCCTCATGCGCACGGCAGATCGCATAACAGCTGGCTTGCATGGCAATGGTCTCCTGCGCCAAAGTGATCCGTCGGGGCCGGCGGCTATGGCACACTCGCCGCCTTCATGTCCATGGGTGCTTGGTCGGCCGGGGCAAAGGAAACTTACCGGGAGGAAAACCAAACATGTTGTCGATAGTCCACACCATCGCCCAGGAACTCGGCGTGCGCGAGGCGCAAGTCCAGGCAGCGGTGGATCTGCTCGATGGTGGTGCAACAGTGCCTTTCGTGGCGCGATACCGCAAGGAAGCCACCGGCGGACTCGACGATGTGGCGCTGCGCGCACTCGACACCCGATTGACCTACTTGCGCGAACTGAGAGCCCGTTGCGAAGTCATCATGGCTGCAATCGATGAACAGGGCAGGCTCACCCCGGCTTTGCGCCTGGCCCTGATCGCTACGGCCACCAAACAGGAACTCGAGGACCTGTACCTTCCGTTCAAGCTCAAACGCCGCACCAAGGGGGAAATGGCGCGCGAAGCCGGCATCGAGCCACTGGCCGACCGGCTGTTAGCCGACCCGACGCTGGCGCCGCTGGAGGAGGCCAAGGCCTTCGTGGTGCCTCATGCCGAGCCGGTCGAAGGTGGCGACAAACGCCCCGACTTTTCCACAGTGCAGGCGGTACTCGACGGCGTACGCGATATCCTGAGCGAACGCTGGGCTGAGCAAAGTGCCCTGGTTCAGGGCTTGCGTGGTTGGCTTTGGGATAACGGTGAACTCAAGAGTGCGTTGCGCAGCGGCAAGGACGAACACCATGCGGATATTGCGAAATTCCGCGACTACTTCAACTACCAGGAACCGATCGCCAAGGTCCCGTCGCACCGGGCGCTTGCCGTGTTCCGCGGTCGGGCGCAGGAGGTCCTGGATCTGCAGCTGACACTGCCACAGACCGCGTCAGCCCCAACCCCGACCTCCACCGGTGCCAATCCGCTGGCCGAAGCCCGTATTGCCCAGTTCGTCGGTTGGCGTCACCAGGGCCGCGCGGCCGACGATCTGCTGGGCAAATGTGTCAGTTGGACCTGGCGCGTCAAGCTGAGCCTATCGACCGAGCGCGATCTGTTTACCCGCTTGCGTGAAGCGGCCGAAGCCACGGCGATACGCGTTTTTGCCGATAACCTGCGCGATCTGCTGCTGGCGGCTCCTGCCGGGCCGCGGGTAGTGCTGGGGCTGGACCCGGGCATACGCACCGGTGTCAAGGTCGCGGTAGTCGACCACAACGGAAAACTGGTGGAGACTGCCACCGTGTATCCGCACGAGCCGCGCAAGGATTGGGATGGCGCCTTGCATGTGCTGCGTCAACTATGTCTGCGCCACGGCGTGAGCCTGATCGCGATCGGCAACGGCACGGCAAGCCGGGAGACCGACAAACTGGCTGCGGACCTGATTGCGCAGCTGACGCGCGCTGCGCAAGCCGCCCAGGGAGATGGCAAGCCTTTGATACCAGAAAAGGTCGTGGTCAGCGAGGCCGGCGCATCGGTCTATTCCGCCAGTGAATTCGCGTCGCAGGAAATGCCGGATGTCGATGTGAGCCTGCGGGGTGCCGCGAGTATTGCGCGGCGATTGCAGGACCCGCTGGCTGAGCTGGTCAAGATCGATCCGAAATCGATCGGCGTGGGGCAATACCAGCATGATGTCAATCAAGGCGAGCTGGCGCGTTGCCTGGACGCGGTGGTCGAAGACTGTGTCAATGCCGTGGGCGTCGACCTCAACACCGCCAGCGTGCCGCTGCTGCGCCGGGTATCCGGTCTGTCGCCGGGAGTCGCCGCCTCGGTGGTGCGCTGGCGCGATGCCAATGGCAGCTTTCGCAGCCGGCAGCAACTGCTGCAGGTGACCGGCCTGGGCGCCAAGACTTTCGAGCAAAGTGCCGGATTCCTGCGCATCCGGGGTGGGGACAACCCACTGGACATGACCGGCGTGCATCCGGAGACCTATCCGCTGGTGGAGAAAATTCTGGCCCGTGCAGCATTGCCGGTCGGCGAATGGATGGGCCGCAGCGCGACTCTGGGCTCATTGCGTCCGGAAATGTTTGCCGACGCCGACTTCGGTGCCATGACCGTCAAGGACATCCTGCTGGAACTGGAGAAACCCGGACGCGACCCGCGGCCGGATTTCCGCGCCGCCAAACTCAATGATGGTGTGCAGGACATCGCGGATCTGCGCGAGGGTATGGTGCTCGAAGGCACGGTGAGCAACGTGGCGGTCTTCGGCGCCTTTGTCGACCTCGGTGTGCACCAGGACGGCCTGATTCATGTGAGTCAGCTGGCCGATCGTTTCGTAACCGATGCGCGCGAAGTCGTTAAGACCGGTGCCATCGTCAAGGTGCGGGTCCTCGAGGTTGACCTGGCGCGCAAGCGGATATCGCTGACGATGAAACTGGCCAGCGCGGCGAGCGGAACTGCCCGGCGTGGCGTCGGTGACAACAAGGGTGCACCGCCCGGGCGCGACGCTTCACGTTTGAACTACCGTCCTGCGCCACAGGCGGCGTCGGCAACCGCCATGGCCTCTGCATTTGCCAAGCTCAAGCCCTGATCCGGGCGCTGGCGGCCCTGCCTTGGCGTGACCGATTCGTCGCGATCGGGCGAGCGTCTGCATGCGACGCTGGCGTGGCGCGGCGGGGACCCGATAATCAGCGCTTCAATGGTGGCCGTCCGGAGCGTTTATCCCATGTTGTTGCGTGAGTTGTTGGCGTCCGAGTGGGTCCTGCCCAGTATTCCCAGGGTAGTGGCATTGTTGCTGAGCGAACTCGAGCGCGAGCAGCCGGATCTGAGGAAGATCTCTCAGCTGATCAGTACCGATCCGGCGCTGACCGTGGGGCTGTTGCAGGTGTCCAACTCTGCCTTTTTCAAGTTGTCCGGTCAGGTTCGCAGCGTGCCGGAATCGCTGGCCGTGGTGGGTCTGCGTCATGTGCGCGAGATGGCGCAAGTGGCGGCGAACAAGGCGTCGCTCAAGACCGTGCCCGGCATTCGTCTGCAACAACATTGGGACTACTGCCTGGACGTGGCCAAGGTCTCGCGTTCGCTTGCCGGCGTGGTGCGACAGAACCAGCAGGCGGCATTTACCGCTGGCCTGATTCACTTTGTCGGTGAACTGGCGATGCGCATCGCCGCGCCGCTGGAGATGGCGGAGCTGGACACCCTTGTGCCGGCCATGGATCCGCGCAGAGCCCGTGCCGAGCGTCGGCAGTTTGACCTGGACTATGCCCAGGTTGGCGCGGCACTCGCGCGCCAGTGGCTCTTTCCCGAGGTCATCGTCGATGCGATCGAACACCAGGACGCCCCGTTCCTGAACCATGCCTATGAACCGCTGGCCGGCGTCATCCATCTGGCCGCCTGGCGCGCCCGAGCCAAGATGGCGGGACTGAACCAGCGGGAGATGGCGGTAAGTTTTCCCGGTTCGGTCGGCGAGGTCTTGTCGCTGGATATCGACATGGTGTTGCAGCAGGATCCGATTGACTGGACCAGCCAGCACGCCGCCTGACGACGGTCAACGGCGATGCGTGCCTTGCGAATGTATGCGGGACCGGCGGCGTTGCGCCGGATCAGCCAGGACGGACTACAAAGTACGGATATCGGCACCATGGCTGGTGCGGCCGGTGGGCCAAAAGGCCTGATTCTGGGTCCGCTGGACCGCTTCATATTCGGCCAGTGGCTGGCGCAGAGTGATCATGTGGTGCACTTGGTCGGCGCGTCCATCGGCGCTTGGCGCATGGCCACGGCTTGCCTGGATGACAACGTGGAGGCCTTCGAGCAGCTTGAGCGCGACTACATTCGCCAGGACTTTGCCTTGGCGCCCGGTCAGAATCGGCCAACCCCCGAAATGGTCAGCGAATTGTTCGGCCGCAGTCTGCTGGCGTTTTACGGGCCGCGTGCAGCGCAGGTGATGGCGCATCCGCGATATCGCCTGCATGTGCTCACCTCGCGTGGGCGCCATCTGCTGGGCCGCGAGCATGGTCTGCGTACACCATTGGGTTATCTGGGAGCCTTTTTGACCAACAGCGTGCATCGCAAGGCGATGGGCGCCTGGCTTGAACGGGTGGTTTTTTCTAGCGCCGGGGCCACCTTGCCTTTTGATTGCGCCGATTACCGCACGCGGCAGGTGACTTTGAGCGAGGCCAACTTCCATCCGGCGCTGCAGGCGAGTTGCTCGATACCTTTCATGCTGCGCGCGGTGCACGATATTCCCGGCGCGCCGGCGGGGGCCTACTGGGACGGCGGCATCACCGACTACCACTTGCACTTGAATTTCGCTGGTGCACCATGCCAGGGTAATTCGTTGGTTGAAGCGCCGGGCGCAGCGCAGCGGCCATTGGTGCTTTATCCG
Source organism: Burkholderiaceae bacterium (assembly GCA_046594635.1). Classification (GTDB taxonomy): domain Bacteria; phylum Pseudomonadota; class Gammaproteobacteria; order Burkholderiales; family Burkholderiaceae_C; genus CAISIP01. Next base: position 4,285 of record JBKJRR010000016.1, on the reverse strand, counting down.
CATTTTCAGCGCGCCGTGGTGCCGGGCTGGCTGGACAAGAGCCTGCGTTGGCGCCACAAACCGACCCGTTTCCTGGACAACCTGTTGCTGCTCGCGCCCGACCCGCAATGGGTTCGGAGCCTGCCCAATGGCAAGTTGCCGGACCGCAATGATTTCCTGCACTACGGACATGATCTGGCTGGACGGATAAAGGCATGGGGTGCGGCGGCCAGCGCCAGCGTCCAAATGGCCGACGAGTTTGCACAGTGGCTGCAAGCGCCGGATATGCACCATATTCATCCGCTATGAGACATCAGGCGCGCAGTCGTTGCCGTGGTCCGCACTGCGGTGACAATAGGGTATCGGCCGCTTGAGGCCCTTTGCCAGTCGAATCTGATGTCCCGTTTCCTGACCGCCGCCCTCTACAAGTTTGTCGAACTGCCCGACCATGCCGACCTGCAGGGCCCCTTGCTGGAGCTGTGCCAACGCCACAAGGTCAAGGGCACGCTGTTGCTCGCTGGCGAGGGCATCAACGGCACCATCGCGGGTGCGCCGGACGATGTTCACGCCGTGCTGGGATGGTTGCGCAGCGACGTCCGAATGGTCGACCTGGAGCACAAGGAGGCCTGGACCGACGTGGCGCCGTTTCATCGCCTGAAGGTCAGGCTTAAGGCTGAGATCGTCACCATGCACGTCGATGGGCTCCAACCGGCCCGCATGGCGGGTACCTATGTGAAGCCAGAGGACTGGAACGCGCTGATCAGCGACCCGGAGGTGGTGGTCATCGACACGCGCAATGACTACGAAGTGACCATCGGCAGCTTTGACGGCGCGCATGACCCCAGGACGCGCAGTTTCTCCGAATTGCCCGCATGGCTCGAGTCGCAGTCAGGTCCGGGTCAGCTTCTCGATGCGGGTGACGGTCGCAAACGGCGCGTCGCGATGTTCTGCACAGGCGGCATCCGCTGCGAAAAATCCACTGCCTTGTTGCGCATGCGCGGGTTCGATGAGGTCTATCACCTGCAAGGTGGCATCCTCAAGTACCTGGAAACCGTTGCGCCCGAAGACAGCCTCTGGCGGGGCCAGTGTTTCGTATTTGACGAGCGGGTGTCGGTCGGCCATGGGCTGGAGCCTGGTGGACTGACCTTGTGCCGTTCCTGCCGGCGTCCGCTGGAGGCGCAGGACATGGCCTCGCCGCATTACCAGGAAGGCGTTTCCTGCGCTGCATGCTATGCCCGCCGCGACGAGGCGAAAAAGCGCGGGCTGGCCGAACGCCAGCGCCAGGTGGCTCTGGCCAAGGCGCGCGGCCAAGTCCATATTGCTGCTGCGATGCCGCAGCGCCCGCCGGTCCCCGGCGCTACCGAGTAAACCTGTCCTGTCTCAGGGGCGTGAACATGGACATCGACAGGCGCGACTGCGCAAGCGTCCACGAACTGGCTCCGCCCTGGCTGGCGCAGCCGATCGAGCGTCTGGCGCGCTTGCGGGCGCAGCGGCCTGACGCGAGGCGCGTTGTCATCGGACTGGCCGGATTGCCGGGTGCGGGCAAGAGCACACTGGCGCAGTTGTGGGTCGATCAACTCAACCGGCGCCATGGAGCCGGCACCGCCATGGTGATCGGTATGGATGGATTTCACCTGACACGGGCCCAGCTTGCTGCCATGCCAGATCCGCAGGCTGCGTTGGCGCGTCGCGGAGCGCCATGGACCTTCGATGCGCTGGCCTTGGCGCAGCGATTGCATCAGGTCAAGGCCATGCCCTGTATCGTCACGGGTCCGGCCGGCGGCAGCGCCGTGTCTTGGCCAGGGTTTGCGCACGGCGTTGGTGACCCGCAGTCGGATGCGATCACGATCCCGGCGTCCGTGGGCTTGGTCTTGCTCGAAGGTCTGTATCTGCTGCACCGTGGCGACGGCTGGGACCTGACCGCGCTGCTCGATGAATGCTGGTACCTTGACGTTCCACTGGAGCAGGCGATGGAGCGCCTGACCTTGCGCCATATGGCCACGCGTGGCGTCAGCAGGATGCAGGCATCGGCTCGTATTGCCAGCAACGACCGACGCAATGCAGCGATCGTCGCGGCCAGCTGCCACCGCGCCCACTGGCGCATCGCCGACACGCCACTCTGACGCCGTAACGCGCAGCCTGGCGTCTACATGGATTGCAACAACATGGTCCGGTAGTCGTCGCGGCTGGCCAGACGAGGATTGGTCTTGTGGCAATGGTCGGCCATGGCGCCGTCGATGATGGCCTCGAACTGGCCTTCGTTGACGCCCATGGCGGCCAGGCCGGTGGGCAGACCAAGGCGCTGGCTCATGTCCTTGAGCGCCGCGCCGATCTCGCTTTCCGAGGCCAGGTCCATGGCACGGGCCAAACGTTGCAGGCGTTTTTCCTTGCGGATCGACGCGGCACTGGCGTTGAAGGCGATAACCGCCGGCAGGAATACCGCGTTGAGCGTGCCGTGGTGCAGCCGAGGATCGATTCCGCCCAGGCTGTGGCTCAGGGAATGCACGCAGCCAAGTCCCTTCTGGAACGCCATCGCGCCCTGCATCGAGGCGCTCATCATGTTGAGCCGCGCCTCGCGATCGCTGCCGTCCCGGGTGGCGCGTTCGATATGGGTCCAGGCGCGTTCGAGTCCGTCGAGCGCAATGCCGTCGGCAGGTGGATTGAAGGCAGGCGCCATGAAGGTTTCCATGCAGTGGGCCACCGCGTCCATGCCGGTCGCAGCGGTCATACGCGGGCCCAGTCCAAGCGTCAGTTCCGGGTCACAGATGGCAGCGCGCGGGACCAGGTGCCATGAATGAAAACCCAGCTTGCGGCCATCGTCCAGGATCAATATCGCACCGCGCGCGACCTCACTGCCGGTTCCGCTGGTAGTGGGAATGGCGATCAGCGGCACGCAGCGATCGGTGATGCGCGGCGAGCCGCCCTCGATGGTTGCGTAAATTTTCAAGGCGCCATCGTGGCGTGCCGCAATGGCAACCCCCTTGGCACAATCGATCGCGGAGCCGCCACCCAGCGCGATCAGCCCGTCGCAATGGCGATCGTGAAATATATTGGTCGCTGCCCGCACGGCTGCTTCGGTCGGGTTGGACGGCGTTTGGTCAAAAACTGCCGTTTCCATGTCTACCAGGGTATCAACCGCCCGGGTCAGCAGCCCGGCAGCCTTGATACCCTGATCGGTCACGATCAACGGGCGAGTGATTCCGATGCGCTCGCACTCCTGGCGCAGCAGCGACAAGGCTCCGAAGTCAAACTGGATTTGCGTCACGTAGTAGATCAGTGCCATGGTGCCTCGTCGGTGTAGGATCAATCTCCGAATGTAGCAAGAACCCAGCATGTGTTGCGCATATGACCCGGGCCACAAGCGGCGCGGTCACGGCCCAGGCTGGTGTTCAATCCGATGACCACCATGACCGACCCCACCCGAGCGGACTTCCGACTGATCCACAAACTGCGCGTGCGCTGGGCCGAGGTGGACCTGCAGCGCATCGTGTTCAATCCGCATTACCTGATGTACATCGATACCGCCTTTACCGAGTACTGGCGGGCGATGGCCATCCCCTACGAGTTGATACCGCAGACACTGGGCGGCGACCTCTATGTGAAGAAATCCACTCTGGAGTACCACGGTTCCGCACGGTTGGACGATTTGCTCGATATCGGTGTTCGGTGCGCACGCATCGGCACGTCGTCGATGGTTTTCCATGCATCCGTGCTGCGCAATGACGTGCTGCTGGTCAGTGGCGAACTGATCTATGTGTTCGCCGACCCGGCAACCCAGACCTCCAAACCCGTGCCGCCCCAATTGCGGGAACTGCTGCAATCATTCGAGGCTGGCGATTCACCGTTCAACGTGCGGGTGGGTACCTGGGCCGAACTCGGAGCGCAGGCGAGCGCTCTGCGCCGTGAAGTGTTTGTCGACGAGTTAGGCATCACGCAAGGTCTGGAGCGGGACGCCGCAGACGATGACGCGGTGCATGCGCTGGTGTGCAATCGCATGGGCCTGGCCCTGGCAACCGGTCGCCTGGTGCACGAAGGGCCGGCGCTGGCCCGTATCGCCCGGGTTGCGGTCAACCGTACCATGCGTGCGACCGGTTTTGGGCAGGTGGTGATGCATGCGTTGATGCATGTGGCATCGGAGCGGGGCGACACCCGTGTCATGCTGCAGTCGCAACGCAGCGCCGAAGGCATTTACACCCGACTCGGGTTCAGTCGCATGGGCGAGGTCTACCAGGTGGCGGGTATTGTCCACGTCGATCTGGCGCGCCCGTTGGCCAGTCTGTAGGCTGATCGCCCCAGGGGGCCGCGT
>JBKJRR010000289.1:0-6001 GCA_046594635.1 Burkholderiaceae bacterium | reverse complement strand
GTGGAGAAGCAGTGCTTTGCGCCGTCGCACCAAGGCTCATGGTCAGGCAGACGGCCAGGAGCAGGGCACGTCGAGTTGCGCGATGGCCAGCATGTTTCACGGATTTTTCCTTTTTTCTATCGGGTTCGATTGTCAGCGCCAGCGGCTGCACTGGCGGGTGCCGTCATTTCTTGGCTGCGGGAGCGGCCGTGGTCGGTACGTTTGTAGGCCCGGGGAACGGCGCCAGGCGGGCTGACGACGGCGCATTGATCAGTTGCCGGATCAGCGTGAGTTTGGGCGCAAGCGCAGTGTTGCCGGCGTCGAATTGCAAGGCCTGACGGTACGATTTTTCAGCCAGCCGCGCGTACACGTCACCCAGGTTTTCGTGCGCCGTGGCGTAACTGCGACTGTTGCGTGTCGCCATCTCCAGTGCATCGCGTGCCTTCTCGAAATCGCCCCGGCTGGCATACAACACGGCGACGTTGTTGTAGGGCTCGGGCAACTCCGGGTAATCTTGCGTCAAGGCGATGTAACTGGCGATAGCGGCATCCCGTTGGCCGCCATCTTGCTGGATCAGAGCCTTGAGAAAGCGCATCTGCGGATCGCGTGGATTCTTGGCCAGATAGGCATCGGCCCGGGCCATGGCCGGCTGCAACTGGCCATCGCGCAGCAATTGGTTGACAGGTTCATAGTCGTCCGCAAACGCGGACGCACAAAAAATGCTTGCTGCCAGGGCAATCAGACGAATGCACTGGCTGATGTGTCTGCCGCGGTGCATGATGGAAACTCCTGTAGCAGATGGTGGCCGCACGCCCAAAGCGGGGCCTTATACTGCGGACGATTGTAGCCCAGGGGTCGGGAACATCCGACCTTGACAAGGTCTGCACCGCTCCTCCAAACTCCCTTGTCCCGCAGCAACCGTCGCTGCCAGTACCTGCTGCCGTCAGGTGGCGCATCTCCGTTCATCATGAGTCTTCGCATCTACAACACGCTCTCGCGTGCCGTTGAACCGTTCACTCCGCTTGAGGCGGGGCATGTGCGCATGTATGTCTGCGGGATGACGATCTACGACCTGTGCCACATCGGACATGCACGCATGATGATGGCGTTCGACGTCGTCCAGCGCTGGCTCAGGTCCAGCGGATTGCAGGTGACGTATGTGCGCAACATCACCGACATCGACGACAAGATCATCCGCCGCGCACTCGAGCGTGGCATCACGATTCGGGCGCTGACCGACGAGATGATCGAGGCGATGCGTCGGGACATTGGCGCACTGGGCATCGAGACGCCGACGATCGAGCCGCGGGCGACCGAGTTCGTGCCACAGATGCTGCAACTCATCGATCTTCTGAAAGACAAGGGGCTGGCTTATCAGGGCGATGGCGGCGATGTCAATTTCTCGGTGCGCAAGTTCCCAGGCTACGGCAAGTTGTCGGGCAAGTCGCTCGACGAATTGCGCGCCGGCGAACGTGTCGCGGTGCTCGAGGGCAAGCAGGATCCGCTCGATTTCGTGTTGTGGAAGTCGGCCAAGCCGGCGGAACCCGATGACGCCAAATGGGAAAGTAGCTATGGCACGGGCCGGCCAGGCTGGCATATCGAATGCTCGGCCATGTGTGGCCAGACCCTGGGCGAAACAATAGACATCCACGGCGGTGGCGCCGACCTGCAGTTCCCGCACCATGAGAACGAGATCGCGCAAAGTGAGGGCGCCAATGGCAAGCCACTGGCGCGTTACTGGGTGCACAACGGTTTTGTACGGGTGGATAACGAAAAAATGTCCAAGAGTCTGGGCAATTTCTTCACCATTCGCGACGTGCTCGGGCGCTACGATGCCGAGACGGTGCGCTTCTTCCTGGTGCGAACCCATTACCGCAGTGCGCTGAACTACAGCGACGCCCATCTCGATGATGCGCGCAGCGCTCTCAAACGACTTTACACAACGCTCAATCTCGTGCCGGCGGCGGCGGCGCATATCGATTGGTCGCAATCCCATGCTGCGCGTTTCAAGGCGGCGATGGATGAGGACTTCGGCACGCCCGAAGCGGTAGCGGTATTGTTCGATCTGGCCAGCGAGATCAATCGAACTCACAGCGCCGAGTTGTCAGGTGTACTGCGGGCGCTGGGCGGCTGTCTGGGCCTGTTGCAAGGAGTCGCTGCAGCGTTTCTGCAAGGTGGGGCCGGCGACGGTGTGCAGGGTGATGACGCCGCGATGATCGCGCAGCTGATCGCCGAGCGTGCAAAGGCGAAGCAGGACCGCGATTTCGCGCAAGCCGATGCGGTTCGCCAGCGCTTGAACGACATGGGTGTTGTACTGAAGGACTCGGCCGCCGGCACCACCTGGGAGCGAGCACGATGATGGCTGGGTGTTCGGCGCGCGGCATCTGGCCGGAGGAAAATTGATGGCTCCGGTCACGATCGCTACGCCCGTGTTCGCGCAGCCTGCTTACTGGGAAGAGGCGTGCCGGCACCTGTCGCGCAAGGACCGCATCATGAAGCGACTGATCGCGCAGTCCGATGGTGCCAGCCTGCAGACGCGGGGCGATGCGTTCATCACGTTGGCGCGCTCGATCGTCGGGCAGCAGATATCGGTGAAGGCGGCGCAGACCGTGTGGGACCGGTTCCTGAAGCTGTCACGCAAGATGACGCCGGCCACGGTGCTGCGCCTGAAAGTGGATGACATGCGCGCGGCAGGACTGTCGGCGCGCAAGATCGAATATCTGGTGGACCTGGCGCTGCACTTTGACAGTGGCGCCATCAATGTCGAGGCATGGGTGTCGATGGACGACGAGACCATCATCGCCGAGCTGGTGGGCATACGTGGCATCGGCCGCTGGACGGCAGAGATGTTCCTGATCTTTCACCTGATGCGCCCCAATGTGTTGCCGCTGGACGATGTCGGGTTGATCAACGGCATCAGTCAGAACTATTTTTCCGGTGAAGTGGTCAGTCGCAGCGACGCGCGCGAGGTGGCTGTGGCCTGGACGCCATACTGCAGTGTGGCGACTTGGTATATTTGGCGCTCGCTCGACCCTTTGCCGGTTGCGTATTGACAGGTCGGGCGCGGTGACATCGCCGTCCCGCGAGATCGACACCCTGTCACGTGGTGGTCAGAACATGGAGCCTGCAAGTGGCAAAAAAGACATTCCTTGATTTTGAACAACCGATAGCCGAACTCGAATCCAAGATCGAAGAGCTGCGCTATGTGCAGACCGAGTCGGCAGTCGACATCTCGGCCGAGATCGGCCAGCTGACCAAGAAGAGCCAGCAGCTGACCAAAGACATCTACAGCGATCTGACACCGTGGCAGATCACCAAGATCGCGCGGCATTCCGAGCGCCCCTACACGCTCGATTACGTGGGCGAGATATTCACGCATTACACCGAAATGCACGGTGACCGGCATTTTGCCGACGACCTGAGCATTGTGGGCGGCCTGGCGCGGTTCAATGGCACACCATGCATGATCATCGGGCAGCAAAAAGGCCGCGGTACGAAGGAGCGTGGCTTGCGCAATTTCGGCATGACCAAGCCAGAGGGTTACCGCAAGGCCCTGCGGTTGATGAAGACAGCCGAAAAATTCAAGTTGCCGGTGTTCACCTTCGTTGACACACCAGGCGCCTATCCGGGCATCGATGCCGAGGAGCGCGGGCAGTCGGAGGCGATCGGGCGCAATATCTTCGAGATGGCGCAACTCGAGGTGCCCATCATCACCTCCATCATCGGTGAGGGTGGCTCCGGCGGCGCCTTGGCCATTTCGGTCGGCGATCAGGTGCTGATGTTGCAGTACTCGGTGTATTCGGTGATCAGCCCGGAAGGTTGTGCGTCCATCCTGTGGAAGACCTCGGACAAGGCGCAGGACGCGGCTGAAGCCATGGGTATCACCGCGCATCGGCTCAAGGCCTTGGGGCTCATTGACAAGATCGTCAACGAACCGGTCGGCGGTGCCCATCGAGACCACAAGCAGATGGCGGCATTTCTCAAACGTGCGTTGAGCGACGCCTATCGGCAGGTCAGCGACCTCAAGGTCAAGGAACTGGTCGAGCGACGGTACGAACGGCTGCAAGGGTATGGCCGGTTCACCGACACCAAGGCCGACAGCAAGGCCGACAGCAAGGCCACCAGCCGCTAGGGCCTGTGCGGCGCTTTTTCGCCGACTGCCTCCATGCCTTGTGCTCAGCCCACTAACGGTCCGGGCGCCTCGCTGCGGGCAAGTACCGTGCCGTACTGACGAAAGCCATCCGTGACCCAGTCGTTGCCCGATGCCATCGAGGCTTTCAAGCCGCAGCTGCCTCTGGCCGTGGCATTCAGCGGCGGTGCGGATTCCACGGCATTGCTGCTGGCTTGCGCACGTCAATGGCCGGGTCAGGTAGTGGCCATTCATGTGCATCATGGCCTGCAGGCGGCGGCCGACGATTTCGAAAGGCATTGTGTCGCGCAGTGCGAGCAATGGCAGATTCCCCTTATCGTGTGGCATGTGGATGCGCGCCATGCGCGCGGCGACAGCCCGGAGGATGCGGCGCGCGATGCGCGCTATCGCGCCATCGATGCGGCCGTTCGTGCTGACGATGGCACGGTTCGTTATCCGAGTGTTGCGCTGGCCCAGCACGCCGACGACCAGGTCGAGACCTTGCTGCTCGCGCTCAGCCGCGGCGCGGGATTGCCGGGTCTTGCTGCCATGCCGGCGCGCCGTGTGCGTGACGGTGTCGTGTACCACCGGCCCTTGCTTGATGTGTCCGGGTCTTCGATCCGCACGTGGCTGCAGGACCGGCAGGTGGTCCATGTTGAGGACCCCAGCAATACCGACGAAGGGCTGACCCGCAACCGGATCCGGGCGCGGTTGTTGCCCGCGCTTGCGCAGGTGTTCCCGCAGTTCCGCGATACCTTCAGCCGCAGCAGCCGGCATGCCGCGCAGGCCCAGCGTGTTCTGGACGTCGTGGCGGCGGACGATCTTGCGCAGGTCACGGTGGCGGACAAGGGCCTGTCGATCACTGCGTTGCAGGGCGTGCCCACGGCGCGGCAGGCCAATCTGCTGCGGCACTGGTTACGCGCTGTTCACGGCGTCAGCGCCAGCACCGCCCAACTGGTCGAGTTGCAGGCCCAGATCGCTGCCTGCACCACGCGCGGACACCAGATCCGCATCAAGGTGGCCAGCGGCTTTGTTGTGCGCCAGGGCCCCCATCTGAGTTGGTACAATGTTTTGCCTGATCCAACCCTGACCGGTTGAGATACCAGGCCTGGCGCTGGCCTTACGGCCGCTGCGCACCAAGCAGCATTGGCGCCCAGTTCCCCGACCTTTTTTGCTCATCCAATGGCTTTGATTGTTCACAAATACGGCGGCACGTCGATGGGCTCGACCGAGCGCATCCGCAGTGTCGCCAAACGCGTCGCCAAATGGTCCCGCGCCGGGCACCAGATGGTGGTCGTTCCCAGTGCCATGAGTGGCGAAACCAACCGACTGCTGGCGTTGGCCAAGGAACTGGCGCCCGCCAAACCCTCGGACAACTACAGTCGCGAACTCGACATGCTGGCCGCCACTGGTGAGCAGGCTTCGTCAGCCTTGCTGGCGATTGCCTTGCAGGCTGAAGGCCTGGAGTCCGTCAGTTATGCGGGCTGGCAGGTGCCGATCCGTACCAACAGCGCCTACACCAAGGCCCGCATCGAGTCGATCGACGACAAACGCGTGCGCGGTGATCTGACCGCGGGCAAGGTGGTCATCGTGACCGGCTTCCAGGGCATGGACGAGTTGGGCAATATCACGACACTCGGACGGGGCGGCAGCGACACCTCGGCAGTGGCGGTGGCAGCGGCCCTCAAAGCGCAGGAGTGCCTGATCTACACCGATGTCGACGGTGTCTACACTACCGACCCGCGCGTGGTGCCGCAGGCGCGCCGTCTCAAGACGGTCAGTTTCGAGGAAATGCTCGAGATGGCGTCGCTCGGCTCCAAGGTGCTGCAGATCCGCTCGGTCGAATTCGCCGGCAAGTACCGCGTGCCCTTGCGCGTGTTGTCCAGTTTCACC
>JBKJRR010000132.1:0-7986 GCA_046594635.1 Burkholderiaceae bacterium | reverse complement strand
TCGACGATTCTGGTGGTGAAGCCTTCGCTTACGAACAAGCCCTTGCGTCCGCTTTCGGGATGGCTGCGCACGACGGGGTGCACGACCGGTGGATTGGCGGCACAGGCTGCCTCCCAGGTCACGCGCTCGGCCGGCGTGCGTGCAAAGCGGTGCGCAGGGAACGATTTCACCATGTCGTGTTCGGCTGTCAATCCGCAAAGCAAGGCCTGCATCGCAGCGGACAAGGCATCGAATGCGGCTGTGTTGCTGGACCACAAGGTATCGCCACCGAGCGGCGGCAACTCGCGGGCCGACAGCAGCGAGCCCATCGGCGGGGTCTGGATGAAGGTGACGTCGGTATGCCAGTTGTCGTTGTCCGGCGGGTTTGAGGCATCGGTGTCCAGCACGATGATCTCGGGTACGTCCGGCACGCGCGGATAGATCGGGTGGATATGCAGTTGTCCGAAACGTAGCGCCAGGTCGCGGTGCTGCGCCGGCGTGACAGGCTGATTCTCGAAGAACAGCACAAGGTGTTGCAGCAAGGCGGCGTGTAATGCATCGCGGCTGCGCGCATCGAGCGGCTCGCACAGGTTCACGCCCTCGATGCGGGCGCCGATGGCGGGGGTCAGGGGAACAATCTGCATCACATGGCTCCGTGGGGGCTGGTCGCGGTGGGCGTCGCGCCCGGGTCGCAGTTGAATTGTGCCGCTTGTCAGCCCGCGTGCACCTTGGCTGCTAGCATCGGCCCAGTTTCATTCCTTGCGCGGTCCCTGGCCGCCTGTTGATGATGTCGAATCCGGACGTTCTGGTGGCCTGCCTGTGTGCCCGGTGGTGTGGTGTCTGCCGCGATTACGCCAGCGTGTTTGCGCAGGTCAAGGCACGTTATCCGCAGATCCGGTTTGTCTGGGTCGACATCGAGGATGCGTCGGACCTGGTTGATCCGGTCGAGGTCGAGAACTTTCCGACTGTGCTGATTGCTGCCGGCATTGAACCGCGCTTCTTCGGCACGCTAACGCCGCAGCCCGGCATGCTGGAGCGCATCGTGCGCGAATGCAGCGTACAGGGCGTCCCGGCATTGGCTCAACGGGCGGACCTTCGTGCGCTGATCCAGCGCCTGCGCTAGCCGCCGCTAGAAACGCCGGGCCAGCTCGGGTGGGTTGGCGGACGTTTTGCGAAAGTGCCCGGCGCCTTCCGGCGCTATTCGTACGCCCGCCTGCCGGACGGCATCATCTTCCACCTTGAGCAGCGGCGTGTATTGCGGATGGTGGTGCTCCAGATAAGGGTTATTGCGCGCTGCGTTGAAGCAGAACAATACCGTCCAGCGCCGATTCGGCGAGCGATTCTGGTCCGAGCGGTGCATCAGGTTGGCGTGAAAGAACAAACTGTCGCCGGGTTCGAGTTCCACGTAGACCAGTTCCAGCTCCTTCTTCATCTGTTCGACGCGGCGCATGTCGGCGCCCACCTGCTCGCCAGGCAGGATGCCATGGTCGACCCGGCCCGCCAGGTGCGAGCCGCGCAGCACCTGCAGGCAGCCGTTTTCGCGGTCGGCGCGGTCCAGCGCTACCATGACGCTGCCCATATACGGATACATGCAACCGTTGTGGTACCAGTAGCCGTAGTCCTGGTGCCATTCCCAGGCGCCGCCATCAAATGGCTCCTTGGCGGTGAGCTTGGAGTGGTAGTGGTAGACCTCGCCACCCAGCATGTCCTCGACCGTGTCGACAACACGCCGTGACCGTGCCGCCAATCCATAGACACTGTCGCCAGGGTGGTTCCACAAGGCCATCCGGGTGGACTTGCCTTCGGCATCCTTGCGGTCGTACAGGCTGGCGCGCAACGCAGGGTCTTGCTCCATCGCCTCGCGCAACAGGCCGATTTCTTCGGAGTCGAACAGGGACCTTGCGATGACGTAACCGTCGCGCTCATATTGGGCGCGTTGCTCGGGGCTGAAAAGACTGGGCATTGGAATGTCTCCGTCGGGTGGTGGTTTGGTGGGGCAAGTCTGCGAAGAACTTGCCGGCGTTGTTGGTTGTGGATTCGATAGCGAGTTTATGGGTCGATCGCCGCGTAGGCGACGATCTCCATCTTCATCCCCGGCACCACCAATGCGGCAACTGCCGCGCTGGAGCGGTTCGGATACGGCGCGCTGAAAAACTCACGGTACACCGCGTCGATGGCAGGCATATCCTTTATGTCGGTCATGTAGATCAGCACCTGTGTCACATCGGCCAGCGTGCCACCGGCAGCGGTGACTGCGCTTTTCAGATTGGTGAAGGTCAGTCTTGCCTGGTCGGCAATCGGACCGGTGTCGATGCTGCCGTCCGGACGCACCGGGCCGTGTGCGGTGAACAACAGGCCGCCGCCCTTGACGGCCCAGGAGAAGGGTTGTGCCAGCGCGGGCAGGCCGCAGTCGATGACTTCTTTCATGGTGTTCCGGGATCGTTGATCAGTTGTTGCAATTGCAGGTACCAGGGATGGTCTGCGGCGCGCAGGTCGCTGTGGGTCTGGAAATGGTCTCGGCCCGCGCGCACCTCACACCGTACCACGCACGGCTGCTGCAGCAGCAGAGCATGCAGGCGCCGGTTCGAGCGGATGACCCGTTCGCTGTCGCGTTCGCCGTGGCTGAGCAAAATCGGCACCGTGTTGCCCGCACTCCAGCACAAGGGGCTCATCAACGCGTCTTCATCCGGGTCGGCCAGCACCGTGGTGTACACGCGCTCCTCCAGGCTTCCCTCGGGCGGTGCGGGATGGTACAGATCCATGATGCCGCTGATTGGCAGGCAGCCACGGATCGCACCTGCCGGAACACCGGCAGCGGACCAGCGGTCACGGCGCAATGCCGTCATGGTGGCCAGATGGCCGCCCGCCGAGTGACCCGCCAGATACAGCCGGTCGCTGGCGCCGCCGAGCGGGACGATGGCGTGGACCAGCGTGGCCAGCACTGCCAGGCAATCATCCTGTGGCGCCGGCATGCGGGGCTTGGGTGCCAGCCGGTAGGACGGAGCGACCAGCACCAGGCCCATTCGGGTCACATGGGGCGCCATGAATCGCACATAGTCGCGATAGCCATTGGTCCAGCCACCACCGTGCCAGAACACCAGCACCGGCGCATCCTTTGCTGCGCGGGGTGCGTAGACGTCGTAACGTTGCAGCCTGTCCGTGCCGTAGGCCAGGTCGCGTGTCACAACCACATCATCCGGCAACGGCTCCTGCGCCCAGGTCATCACCGTGACGGCATAGTCCTGGGCCGCCTGGAACGGCATCGGAGGTTGGTGATCGGGGTCGACGTAGGGCGCAATCGTGGTCATGGTGATACAGGGCAAAATGGCTCATGGAAGCAGCGGCGCGTAATGGGCGACAGCGTCCGCCAGTGAATGCTCGGGTCGCCAGCCTAACTCGCGCGCGGCGGCGGAAATGTCGGAGGGCGCACTGCGCACATGCGGGAAGCCGGCGAATCCGCCGCTGGGCAGCACCGTCAGCTCCACGCGAAGTGCGGGATACAGCATGCGCACCGCAGCCACCACATCGTCGAAGCTGGCAAGCGTTCCCTGGCCGATGTTGTAGACACCCTGATTCGGTGCTTTGGCGTCGATTGCCGCCACATTGGCGCTGGCGCAGTCGCGCGCGTCGATGAATTCCTCGCCGCTGAGCCAGACGATGAACGGGTCGTCGAAAACCGCGACTTCGCCACGACGTGCCGGCAACACCAGGCTGCTCAACACCTTTCCCGGCACCGAGGTACCAGGCCCGCTCCAGGCACTGACCACGGCGCAATATCGCAGCACGACTACTGCCACCCCATACAGATCGCGGTACAGCAGACCCAGGTGTTCACCCGCCACCTTGGTGCCAACGTAAATCGACGCCGGACGATGCGCCAGAAAACGCAGTGAAAAGTCCTCTGGAAATGCCGCGCCGTCAAATTCGGCGAAGGCCTGATAACCGACGGTGGCCGAGCTGGCCAGCACCACTCGACGCAGCTGGCGCTTTCGCGCCAGTTCCAGCACGTTGGCCGTGCCCATCACATTGACATGGATGCCGGCCAGCGGGTCACGGCGGATGGCGGTAGACAACAAAGCTGCCGTATGCACGATCGCTTCTATCTGGTGCGCCTGAGCGAGTTGTTCCAATGCGCCAAAGTCGGTGACGTCGCCTGCGACAACGGTGACCCGCGAATCAGAAACAATGGAGCGGATGGCATCGTGCGCCGGATGCAGGTCCAGCAACACCACCGATTCACCGCGCGCAGCCAGCAGCTGTGCGGTGTGGCAACCAATGATGCCCGCACCGGTGATCAAAGTCGCCATTCAAATGCCCAGACCGCCGAGCGACTTGCCGCCATCGACAAACAAGGTCTGCCCCGTGACAAACTGGGTGGAAGGTGATGCGAAAAACGCGATGGCATTGGCAATCAGGTCCGGCGTCGCCGCTTTGCCGCCCGGCTCCAGCGCCTCCCACGCCTCGAACATCTCTCGGGGCGCAGAGCGCGTCATGGGTGTGTCAGTGAAGCCCGGCGCCACCGAGTTCACGGCGATGCGCCGTTCACGCAGTTCCATCGCCATCGCACGAGTGAGGCCGATCACCGCCGCCTTGGACGCCACGTAATGCGCGAACCGGGTGCCACCCAGCGCACCACGCGAGGAGATCGTCACGATGCGAGCACCGGGCAACATGCGCCGCGCCGCTTCCTGGGCCGGGATGAACGTGCCGATCACGTTGACATCCAGCATGCGGCGAAACGCATCCTCGGTCAGCTCCAAGAGGGGCGCATCGTTGTAAATGCCTGCGGCGCAGACCATGGCATCAATACGAGCTTGTGTTTGCAATGCCGCCACCACCGCTGCGCGGTCGCAGACGTCGACTGCGGCGGCAATCACGTCGAGTCCCAGGGCGGCTAGCCGACTCGCCTCCTGGGTGACCTGCCCGGCATTTCGGTCCATTGCGACCACCCGGAAACCGTCGCGCGCCAGCCGCTCAACCGTGGCCAGGCCGATGCCCTGGGCCGCGCCGGTGACGAAGGCGACCTGTAGCGGTTTCGTCGATTCCGTGGCGCCTTTGGTCATGTCATCCCCCATAACCGGCCAACCGCGGCAGCCACAACACCAGCGGCGGGAAGAGCACCAGCAACAACAACACCAGCACCAGCGGTATCAGCATCTTCCAGATCTGGGCAATGATCTCTTTAAGCGGCACAACGGCCAGCGACGACAACACGAAAAGCAGCAAACCATACGGCGGCGTGACCAGCCCGATCATGAAGTTGACAATCGCGACCACGCCGAAATGCACAGGGTCGATTTCCAGCAGCCGCACCGCCGGCATCAATGTGGGCAGCACCACCAGCAGCAGCACACCGGTGTCGAGAAAACATCCCAATAGCAGGAAAATCAGGTTGGTCAGCAGCAGGAACTGCAACGCGGTGAGGTTCTGCGACTGGATCCATCCCACCAGAACCTGGGACAGTTGCTCGGCTGTGACGGCGTAGTTGACGACGAACGCGCCGGCAATCAGGATCATCACCACCGCAGACTGGCGCATCGATTCGGCGAATACCGCGAACAACCCGTGCCAGCCTAGCGCGCGGTAGACCACGCCGGCCAGAATCATGGCGTAAAACGCGGCAACGGCTGCGGCTTCGGTGGGCGTGAATACGCCGGACCAGATGCCACCGAGCAGCACCACCGGCAGTGTCAAAGGGAGCAGACCGCGACGGATGGCGTTCCATGCCTGCGTGCCCGTCAGGCTTCTGCCCATGGGCATGCCTTCGCGTTTGGCCATCACTGCGATCGCCAGCATCAGCGACACGGCCATCATCAGGCCGGGCACGACGCCACCGAGGAACATCGCGCTGACCGAGGTGCCGGTCAGCAATGCATACAGCACCATCGGAATCGACGGCGGAATGATGGGCGCGATGGTGGCGGCGGCGGCGGTGATCGCCACCGCGTAACCCGGCTTGTAGCCGCCCACCGAGCGCATCATCTTGATCGCCACCATGCCCGGGCCGGCGGCATCGGTGATGGCACTGCCGCTCATGCTCGAGAAGATGGTGCTCACCAGCACCGTGACCTGCCCGAGGCCGCCACGCATGCGCCCCACGACCACGTCGGCAGCGGACCACAGACGTTCGCTGATGGTGCCTGCGTTCATGACGTTGGCGGCCAGGATGAACATCGGAATGGCCAGCATCACATAGCTACCGTACATCGAGTTCATGACCTGGTCGGCCGCCAGGCCCACATCTTGTCCACTGGCGAGCAGATAGGCCATGCCCGCGGACAACATCGAGATCGCCAGCGGCACCCGCAACAGGCTGCCGACGATGAATACGGCCAAGAGAATTCCGAATGCCAGGCTCATGTCAGTTTTCCACGGCGCTGCGCGCCACCCGCAGGGGATGAAAGATCGAGCGGCCGCGCAGCAGGCCGGTCCAGGGGCCGCCGCGCACGGTCGCTCCGAAGCGGCCTGCCCGCCCCCCCAGTGGGGGGTTCGGCCGCCTTACACGCAGTGAAGCCGGACAGACGGGGGGCGTCTTTCATTTCAGTCGTCTACGACGTTGCGCCAGCGCGGGCCGAGCAGGCGGACCAGCTGTGCGCCGAAGCGGATGATGATCGCAATGAAAAAGATCAGGTAGCAGGAGTAGACGAGGTCGAGCCGCCACTCCAGCACCGTGGTGCGTTCGCGCCACAGGAAGGTGATGTAGCCCCAGGTGCCAGGCAAAGCAGCCAGAAAAAGGCCTCCGAAGGCCAGTGCCGCGACGATACCGATGGCGCGGCGGCCTTTGGGCGGTGCGGCATTCCAGGCGATGTCGAACGCAACATGCTCCTTGTCGCGCAGCACCAGCGCACCGGCGATGAACATGACCCACAGCAGCAGGATGATGTTGAGTTCGTCCGCCCACGCCACTGGCTGTTGCATCACGTAACGCATGAAGATTGCGATGAGGAAGATGACGAAGATCGCGGCAAACAGCAATGTGCAGATGAGAGCGGCCAGCGCACGGACGCGCGCCAGCATCGAGGCCAGGAACAACACGACGGCAGATCCGCGCGCTTACTTGACGGCTTGAATCTTCTCTTTGAGCCCCGGTTGCCACTTCGCAGCCAGACCGGATTCCTGGTACTGCTTGTCGACCGAGGCCCGGAACGCCGCCACGTCAGGCGTCGTGACCTTGAGCCCGGCCTTGACGAAGAAATCGCCGAGTTCCTTTTCGTCGGCGATGCGGCTTTCGTCGTTGAATTTGCTCGACTCGCCCGCTGCCTTGCGCAATGCCGCTTGTTGCGCCGGCGTGAGCTTGTCCCAGAATGGCTTGGCGACGGCATAGAACACTGGCTGCACCAGATGGGAGGTCAGCGTGATCTGTTTGGTGACTTCATGCAGGTTGTTGTTCTTGGTCAGCGACAGTGGGTTGTCCTGGCCGTCGACCGCGCCCGTCTTGATGGCCAGGTAGACCTCGGGCATGGCCATCGGAGTGGGGCTCACGCCCAGGCCTTTTCCCAGTGCCAGCCAGCCGGGTCCGCCGGGCATGCGCAGCTTGACGCCTGCCAGGTCGGCCGGGGTCTTGACGTCACGGGTCTCGCGCAGATTGAGCTGGCGTGTGCCCAGGTACGTCACCTCGATGATCTGGATACCCATCTTGGCGGCCACGTCGTCGTAATACGCCTTGCCGATAGGGCCGCGCATGACCTTGGCCAGATGGTCGTAGTCACGAAAGACGTAGCCAGCGCTCATGATGCCGTACTCGGGCATCTGCTGTTCGACTTCGAAGGTCGTCATCGTGCTCATTTCCAGGTTGCCGCGTTGCAGCGCCGGTACCTCGGTGCCCTGGCGAAATAGCGAACTGGCGCCATGCACCTGCACCGCCACCTGGCCGGGCAGCGCAGCTTCGACTTTTTCCTTGAACATCAGCATCGACTTGTGCAACCAGTCGGTCTCGGCGGCAGCATGGGAAATGCGCATCGGCATGGCTTGCGACCAGGCATTGCTGATCAGGCCCAGGCCGGCGAC
>JBKJRR010000115.1:0-5392 GCA_046594635.1 Burkholderiaceae bacterium | reverse complement strand
TGGTCGCGCAGCCGCGCACTGATGTAATTGGCACTGAGGATGGCCACTTCGGTGGCCCGCTGCAATCCATCCGGACCCATCATGCGACAGTACATCCAGCTGATCGGCAGCACGGCCGCGTTGCCCAGTGGCGCCGCTGATACCGCGCCCACGCCTTGTGAGGGCAGACCGCCCGTGACATGTCCCGGCAGGTAGGGGACAAGATCTGCCACCACACACACCGGTCCGACGCCCGGTCCGCCTCCACCGTGCGGGATACAGAAGGTCTTATGCAGGTTCAGATGGCTGACGTCGCCACCGAACTCGCCCGGTGCCGCGACGCCGACCAGCGCATTCATGTTGGCTCCGTCCACATAGACCCGCCCGCCATGCTGGTGCACCAGGGCACAGAGTTCCTTGACCTGGGTTTCGAACACACCATGGGTGCTCGGGTAGGTGATCATCATCGCCGCCAGGTTGGCGCTGTGTTTCTCGCATTGGGCTTGCAGATCGGCCATGTCGACGTTGCCGTTGTCGTCACATGCCGTGACCACAACGCTCAGCCCGGCCATCTGCGCGCTGGCCGGGTTGGTCCCATGGGCGCTGGATGGAATCAGGCAGATGTTGCGATTGGCCTGACCCTGCGCGGCATGGTACGCACGGATTGCCAGCAGTCCGGCGTATTCGCCCTGACTGCCGGCATTCGGTTGCAGGCTGATGCCGGCGTACCCCGTCGCCTGGCACAACCAGTCGCGCAGCTGCTGGTCGAGCATGGCGTATCCCTGGCGCTGGTTTGCGGGTGCGAACGGGTGAATGTCGGCAAACTGCGGCCAGGTGATCGGAATCATCTCGCTGGTCGCATTGAGCTTCATCGTGCAGCTGCCCAGCGGAATCATGCTGCGGTCCAGTGACAAGTCCTTGTCGGACAGGCGCCGGATGTAGCGCAGCATGCCGGTCTCGCTGTGATGGGTGTTGAAGACGGGATGCTCCAGAAACCCGCTTGTGCGCAGCAGCGCGTGCGGCAGCAGCGGGTCCACATCAATCTGCAACTGCTCCACTGCGGGCAGGCTCTGGCCCTCGCGT
Source organism: Burkholderiaceae bacterium (assembly GCA_046594635.1). Lineage (GTDB taxonomy): Bacteria > Pseudomonadota > Gammaproteobacteria > Burkholderiales > Burkholderiaceae_C > CAISIP01. The sequence goes on along the minus strand of JBKJRR010000115.1, from coordinate 4,330 downwards.
GCGAACAAGGCCCACAGGCGCTGCAGGTCCTGGCGGGTTGTGGTTTCGTCAAGCGAGATGGACACGCAGTCGCTCTGCAATGCGCGCAGGTTGATCCGTGCCCGGGTGGCACGTTCAAGCACCGCGCTTGTGGCCTCACCAGTGTGCACAGTCAAGGTATCAAAGGCGCTGGTGTTGGTCAGCGGGTGTCCGAGCGCTTGCAGGCCACGCGCCAGAATGGCGGTATAGGTCGCGACACGCTGGGCGATACGTGTCAGGCCGGCCGGGCCGTGGTAGACCGCATACATGCTGGCAACCACCGCGGGCAACACCTGCGCTGTACAGATGTTGGAGGTGGCCTTTTCGCGCCGGATATGTTGCTCGCGGGTTTGCAGTGCGAGTCGGTAGGCCGGTTGGCCGTGTACGTCCACACTCACGCCGGCGAGACGGCCTGGCATCGAGCGCTTGAAGTCGTCCCGACAGGCCAGGTAGGCCGCGTGGGGCCCGCCGTTGCACAGCGGCATGCCGAAACGTTGCGTAGTGCCGACCACGATGTCTGCGCCCCACTCGCCTGGTGGGGTCAGCAGCGTCAACGCCAGCAGATCGGCTGCCACACAGAACGCTGCGGCGTGACCGTGCGCCACCTCGACGAGGGCACGCAGGTCGTGCACCGTCCCGTTGCTGGCGGGGTATTGGGCCAGCACGCCGAAGTAGTCGCCACCGGCCATCAGCTCGGCCAGCGCGCCGACACGCACCTCGATACCCAGAGGTGCCGCACGCGTCTGGATCACCTCGATGGTTTGCGGATGGCAGTCACCTGCGACGATGAAGGCCATACTCTTGCTGCGCACACTGCGCCGCGCCAATGTCATGGCCTCGGCTGCGGCCGTGGCTTCGTCGAGCATCGATGCATTGGCAATAGCCATGCTGCTCAGGTCGCAGACCATGGTCTGGAAATTGATCAGTGCCTCGAGCCGGCCTTGCGAGATTTCCGCCTGGTACGGTGTGTAGGCGGTGTACCAAGCGGGGTTCTCCAGCACATTTCGCAGGATCACGCCGGGGGTATGGGTGCCGTAATAACCCTGGCCGATGAAGTTTCGAAACAGCAGGTTCTTATCGGCAATCGCCCGGATCTCGGCCAGCGCCGCGGCTTCGGTGATGGCCGAAGGAATTTCCATGGCCGAACGGCGTGCGATGGAACGAGGCACGATGCCATCGACCAGGGCTCGACGCGACGGGGCACCCACCGTGCTCAGCATATGGGTTTCATCGTCGGCGCTGATGCCGATGTGGCGGCTGACGAATTCCTGCTGGTTTTCCAGGGATTCCAGCGATGGGGCAGAGGGCATCGGCATGTCGGTCTCTATCGGTGTGGGGGTGGATCGTTGATGCAGTGTCACTGCGAGTGAGCCGCCACACATCGGCGGCGACTCAGGCGTTCTGGTTCAGGCCTTGGTTGCGAAAGTGCCATAGGCGGTTTCATCCATCAGCGCGTCGAGCTGTGCCGGCTCGGACAGCTTGATCCTGAAGAACCAGCCGGCGCCAAGCGGGTCAGTGTTGGCCAGCGAAGGGTCGGCGCGCAGGGCTTCGTTGACCTCGGTGATTTCACCGCTGACCGGCATGTAGACGTCGGCTGCGGCCTTGACCGATTCGACGACGCCGGCAATCTCCCTGGCGTCCATGGTCTTGCCGACCTCCGGCAGATCGACGAATACCACGTCGCCCAGCGCATCCTGTGCATGGTGGGTAATGCCCACGGTCGCGACGCCGTTCTCGACGTTGAGCCACTCGTGGTCTTCGGTGTATTGGATTGCCATGGATTCTTCCTCGGTTTTCGGGGGTTGGGGTTGGATGGACAGGGGTTGCGCTGCGCCGATGCCGGCGATCAGCCGCGGTAATAGCGGCTGGGTACGAACGGCATGGTCACGACTTGCATCGGCACGCTTTTTCCACGCACCTGTGCCTCGAGCCGGGTGCCGGGAAGGGCAAATTCGCTGTGAACATAAGCCATGGCGACCGGCGTATTGATGGTGGGGCCAAGCAGACCGCTGCTGACTTCCCCCACAGGCTGGCCAGTGAGGTCATGCAGCACCGTATGTTCGCGCACCGGAACACGCTCGAGTGCCCTCAATCCGACCCGTTTGCGACTGGGAGCCGACGCGCCGCCGTCGAGCTGGGCCAGCACGATGTCAGCGCCGGGGAAGCCGCCGGCACGGGCGCCGCCAGTGCGCCGGACCTTTTGTATCGCCCAGTTCAACTGGGCCTCAACCGGTGTGGTGGTGGTGTCCAGGTCGTTGCCGTAAAGACACAGACCGGCTTCCAGCCGCAGCGAGTTGCGCGCGCCAAGCCCGACAGGCAGAACCTCTGGCTGGGCCAGCAGCACGCGCGCGAGCGCCGCCGCCTGATCCTGGTGCACCGAGATTTCGAAACCGTCCTCGCCGGTATAGCCGCTGCGAGTAGCAAATATCGCGATCGCAGTGGTGACTGTTTTATCGGCCACATCGAAATAAGCGCCGTTCATGAAGTGCAGTTTTTCGCTTCCCGGAGCCAGTCGCTGCATGACATGGACCGCCTGCGGACCCTGCAACGCCAGCAGTGCCAATTCGGGGCAGGCAATGACCTCGCAGCGCCCACCAATATGCGCCCTGATGTGGGCCAGGTCGGCCGCCTTGCAGGCGCCATTGACCACCACGAACAGATCGCCGCCGTGGGCCACATCGCGGTTGACGATCATCAGATCGTCCAGGATGCCGCCCGCATCGTTCAGCAGCAGTCCGTAGCGCTGCTTGCCGACCGGCAGATCGATCACATCCATCGGGATCAGCGATTCCAGCGCGGCCGCGGCATGGTGCCCGCGAAGGCGCAGCTGACCCATATGGGATACGTCGAACAGGCCGGCCGCAGTGCGGGGGTGCTGGTGTTCGGCCATGCCCCCGCCAGGGTACTGGACCGGCATGCTATAGCCGGCGAATGGCACCATGCGCGCGCCGAGCGCCAGATGCAGGTCATGCAAGGGTGTTTGGAGCAGGGTTTCTGCAGAAGTGGACAAGAGGCATCTCCAGGCGCAATGGACAACCATGGTCGAACCATGGGCTGCCCCGCTGTCCCTGGTACCTGAGAGATTCATCACTGCAGGCCAACCCGGATCGGCTGCTGCAGCGACTTGCTCCTTCGGTGGATTGCCGCCAGGGCAATCTCTCTCCAGTGGGGAAACGCCGTGGGATATGGCTATCCGGGGGCGCTTGCCAGTCCTTTTGCCTGAGCGTTCAGCCGGCTGCAATCAGCCCGCATGCGCCTTCGGCGGTCTTTGCGAATAAAGACTCTCTCCTGACGGGAGGGATTGTATCGTCGGAAATTCTGCTTGACTGAGACGGACACAAAACATCCCCTCGGCGACCGAAGGCGTGCTGGCGTCGGATCGCCGGCCCCGGGCGCCGGCGATTTCAAGGCGCCATCTGCGGCCGTCTTGCCGAGCGGGCTCACATGCCGGCGTAATTCGGCCCGCCGCCACCTTCCGGTGTCACCCAGACGATGTTCTGGGTCGGATCCTTGATGTCGCAGGTCTTGCAGTGCACGCAGTTCTGCGCGTTGATCTGCAGCCGGTCGGTGTTGTCCTCGTTCTTGACGTACTCGTAGACACCGGCCGGGCAATACCTCGCCTCGGGCCCTGCAAACTTGAGCAGGTTGACATTCACCGGCACCGATGCATCCTTGAGCGTCAGGTGGGCCGGTTGCTGCTCTTCATGGTTGGTGTTGCTGATGAAGACGCTCGACAGCCGGTCGAATGTCAGCTTGCCATCGGGCTTGGGATAGATGATGGGTTTGCACTCGGATGCCGGCTTGAGGTAGAGATGGTCGGGTTTTTCCCGGCGCAAGGTCCAGGGCACATTGCCGCGCAACACAAACTGCTCGAGGCCATTCATCACCGTGGCCACGGTCAGGCCCTTCTTGAACCAGGTCTTGAAGTTGCGTGCCTTGTGCAACTCGTCGTGCAGCCAGCTTTTCTCGAACGCCAGCGGATAGGCATCAAGCGTGTCGTGCTGGCGCCCTTCGCCAATCGCGTCAAACGCGGCCTGCGCAGCCAGCATGCCGGTCTTGATGGCTGCATGGCTGCCCTTGATGCGGCTCACATTCAGATAGCCGGCGTCGCAGCCCACCAGCGCGCCGCCGGGGAATACGGTCTTGGGCAGGCTGAGCAGGCCGCCGGCGGTGATTGCGCGTGCGCCGTAACCCAGGCGTTTGCCCGGCTTGATGCCCTTGGACTCATCACCAGCCAGGTAGTAGGCGATATTGGGATGCGTCTTCCAGCGCTGCACCTCCTCGAACGGGCCCAGGTAGGGATTGGCGTAAT
>JBKJRR010000071.1:0-2903 GCA_046594635.1 Burkholderiaceae bacterium | reverse complement strand
TCGCGACTCCAGAATCGCTGCGAGGGAGGCTGAGGCGATTCCCTTGCCAAGGGAGGACACGACACCGCCGGTGACGAAGACAAATTTGGTCATGTCAGGGGCGAACCGGAGGGTTCGACAGGGTGGTAAAGCAGGATTATAGGCGTCTGCTACATTGCCTCCATCGTGATCCGCGGCAAAACTTCATGGACTTGACAGGCAAACATCTGGTTTTGGGCTTGACCGGCGGCATCGCCTGCTACAAGGCCGCCGAACTGTGCCGTTTGCTGATCAAGCAAGGGGCCACGGTGCAGGTGGTGATGACCCGCGCGGCGGAGCAGTTCATCACCCCGGTCACGATGCAGGCGTTGAGCAATCGCACGGTGTATGGCTCGCAATGGGATGCGCGCGAAGCCAACAACATGCCGCATATCAACCTTGGGCGTGAGGCCGATGCGATCCTGATCGCGCCGTGCAGTGCCGATTTCATGGCGCGTCTGGTGCACGGCCATGCCGATGAGCTGCTGAGCCTGATGTGCCTGGCACGGCCCATGGACACGGCACCTCTGCTGCTGGCGCCAGCGATGAACCGGGAGATGTGGGCCCATCCAGCGACCCAGCGCAACATGGTGCAGCTGCAACAGGACGGCGCCCGGATCCTGGGCGTGGGTCGCGGTGACCAGGCCTGCGGCGAGACCGGCGATGGCCGCATGCTCGAGCCGGCCGAACTGGTCGAAGACCTGATTGCATTTTTTCAGCCCAAGCCACTGGCCGCTCGGCAGGTGCTGGTCACTGCCGGGCCGACCTACGAGGCGATCGATCCGGTGCGCGGTATCACCAACCTCTCCAGCGGCAAGATGGGTTTTGCGGTGGCGCGCGCCGCGCATGAGGCCGGCGCCCGGGTCACCCTGGTAGCCGGACCGGTTGGCCTGGCAACACCGCGCGGCGTGGATCGGATCGATGTGCGTTCGGCCCGGGAGATGTTTGACGCGACGCTGGCGCTGGCCGGGACGGCCGAGCTGTTCATCGCGACCGCTGCGGTGGCCGACTGGCGACCGCGTGATGCGGCGGAGCAGAAAATCAAGAAGGACGGCTCGGGCCAGACCCCGCAGATGCAGTTCGTGGAGAACCCGGACATCCTTGCCACGGTGGCCCAACTGCCGCGGGCCCGGCAAGGCACGCTGGTATGTGTCGGATTCGCCGCGGAAAGCCAGGACCTGCTGGCGAATGCGCAAGCCAAGCGCGCGCGCAAAGGTGTGCCATTGCTGGTGGGCAACATAGGCCCGGCGACTTTCGGCCAGGACGACAACGCCTTGCTGCTGGTGACTGCTGACGGCGTGAAGGAACTGGCGCGTGCTCCCAAACTGGAACTGGCGCGGGCGTTGATCACTACCTGTGCGGCCTTGCTGGGCCCGGCCTTGCGTTAGCATGCGCCGGCGATTTGCCTCGCTTTCCTCTATTCAGCTTTTCCAACCATTCATGCACATTGACGTCAAGGTCCTCGACCCCCGCCTGGCCAACCAGTTGCCGGCCTACGCCACACCCGGAAGCGCCGGCCTCGACCTGCGCGCTTGCCTGGACGCGCCACTGCTGCTTGCGCCCAATGCATGGCAGTTGGTGCCGACCGGTTTCGCGATCCATCTTTCCGATCCAAATTATGCCGCGCTGATTCTGCCGCGCTCGGGTCTGGGGCACAAGCATGGCATCGTGCTGGGCAATCTGGTAGGTTTGATCGACAGCGATTACCAGGGGCAGCTGATGGTCAGCGCCTGGAACCGCAGTTCGACTGCGTACACCATCGAGCCGATGGAACGTATCGCCCAGTTGGTGGTCGTGCCGGTGGTACAGGCGACGTTCAATCTGGTGGCGGAATTCCCGGCCAGCGTACGCGGTGAGGGCGGTTACGGTTCGACCGGCAACACCTGAAGGGTAATTGGCCAGCGCCCGGATGATCAGGCGGTCGGGCCCTGAACCTGTACCTTGAAGAAGCCGGTGCCAGCGCTGCCACGATCGATTTCCTCTTCAGTCGCTTCGCGCACCGACTCCACCTTGAGAAACAGCCGCAGCGCAATGCCCGACAGTGGATGGTTGCCGTCGAGCACGATGTGTTCGGGATACATGTCGGTGACGGTGTACAAAACGTCTTTCGGGGCGTCGGGGTTGCAACCCTGTGGCAGTGCATGGCCCTCGAAAGTCATGCCCTCTTCGAGCTCGGCCGGAAACCGCGTACGTGGCTCAAGAAAGACCAGTTGGTCATTGAAGTCGCCGAACGCCTCCTCCGGTTCGAGCTGCAACTGCAGCTTGGCACCTGGCGCGTGGCCTTGAAGAGCATCCTCGATCTTTTTGAACAGGTCGGAGCCGCCAACCAGGAATTCGACCGGCTTGTCGAGAACGTCGAGTTCCTCGCCCAGGGTGTCTTTAAGGGTCCAGGTCAGTGCGACCACGCATTGTGGTGAAATTTCCATAGGAGAATTGTCGCAGTTCGGCGCTGCCTTGTGCCCATCCCCATCACCCACCAGCCGACACCACAGGTTCCCATCCATGGACATCCAACAAGCCCTGCCGCTACTTGGCGGCATGACCCCGCAGCAATTCATGCTGCGTCACTGGCAACGAAAGCCCTTGCTGATTCGCCAGGCCATCCCAGGTTATGTGGCACCACTTGACCGGGCAGCCCTGTTCGATCTGGCCGCGCAAGATGGGGTCGAATCGCGTCTGGTCATCGGGGGTGCTCGCAATCAGGGCCGCAAGCTGCGTCATGGACCGTTTGCCCGACGCGCCTTGCCAGCCCTCAAGCGCGCCGACTGGACCTTGCTGGTACAAGGTGTCGATCTGCACGTGGAAGCTGTACACGCGCTGCTCAACCAATTTCGCTTCGTGCCCGATGCCCGGCTCGACGACGTGATGGTCAGTTATGCCACGAC
>JBKJRR010000044.1:0-3104 GCA_046594635.1 Burkholderiaceae bacterium | reverse complement strand
CATGCGGTACCACTTTCAGTCCAAGGTTGAGGTGCAGCGTATTTGTTCAACTGGTGAAACGTTGGTTCACTAAGGGATCATTATTCGACTGACCTCCGCTGAGGTCAATGGATAGTTGAGCAAAATTCAGGGGTTTTATCCATGCAGTTCCGATCGACGGCTGCGCGGCGGCGGCGCAGCGCGCGCCCAGACACCGACGTCGGCAAGCCAGCCGGAGCTAAAGGTCCAGAGGCGGGCGCTGCTGCGCGTCGTCCGCCAGACGCCAGCGACCGACAAAGGCGCAGGCGAGCAAGGCCACGGCGCCAATCGCCGCAACAATGCCCCAGGCCTGCCAGCCGCTGTTGTCGAAGGCGCCGAACAGGCTGGCGCGCAAAGCCCGTACGGCCCAGGTGAAGGGCAACCATGCATGCATGGCCCGGAACAGGCCCCCGCTGAGCTCGATGGGTAACACGCCACCCCCCGCCGCCAGTTGGACTGTCAGCAGCAACACTGCCAGTAACTTTCCGGCTTCCCCAAAGGCGCGCAGCAACAGATAGACGATAGCCAGAAAGGCCCACGCCGACACCAGCATGGTGGCCGCAAACCCCACCGGATCGGGCGTCAGAACGCCCAGTCCGGCGACCAGCATCAGCAGGATCAGGACCACCTGCACCACTGCCGTCGCCGCCGGCAGCAAAAATTTGCCCAGCACGCGCGCTATCGGGGACGCGCCTGCGTGTTCGGCGCCCAGTGTCTGCATGGCAAACACGTAGACGATCATGACTGCGCCGAGCCATAAGGCCATCGCAACCATATTGGGGGCGAATGCACTGCCGTTGTTGGCGACCGGCGCCAGCACTTCCATCGCCGGTTCAACAGAGTCGGCCAGTCCGCGCGCACTGCCGTCGGGTTTGCCAGCGGCCGGAGGCAACACCGCATTCGCCCTGTCCACACCAAAGCGCAGTCGGGCAGTGGCATCCACCAAAATCCTGCCGCCCAAGGGGATGGCATCGAGCACCGGCCCGGGTGGCCATTGCGCCACCACGCCGCGCAGACCCTCACCCGTCGCGGCCAGGTTGTCGGCTAACCGGCCCAGATTCGGCTCCAACCGACCCAGTCCCTGCCCCAGGCGGCTATTGGAGTCGATGGCCGCGGCCAGTCCTTCCTGGACCTGCACACGCGCGGTGGCGATATCCACCGCGCCTGGGATGTTTGCACCAGAACCGCCCGATGCCTCGGAATCCGAGCCCTGGGCCTGCACGGCGGTGATTCCATCCGACAGGCGGACGGCCGCACTTTGCGACTGGTCCAGCCCTTGCGCCAACTCGCGTTGACGCGCGCCCAGCCGCTGGACCCCGGTGCGCATTTGTCGTAGCTCGGGATCGGGTGGCAATGCCGCTTCGATTCGCCGCAAGTCGGCACCGGACTTGCGCAACCCGTCGCCGAGTTGTGTCAACACGTTGTTGCGCCGGGTCAGGTCGTCCTCAAGTTGCTGCAGACCGATACGCAGTTGACCGATGCCGTCACGAAGGTCCTGCAGACTGCGGCCAGAACCGTCCGCACTTTCCAGCACCTGCGCCCAGCGTTGTTCATTGAGGATTTCATTGGCCTGGTGCCCCAGGTCTTCTGCGAAACGTCGGGCGATTCCGGCCGACGCGTAGTTGTTCCCCTCGGACAGGATCATCGTCACCTTGCCAGCACCGGGCAACATGCCGGGCACCGCATTGGCACTGAAATCACGCGGAATGACGATGGCAAATGCCAGTTCGCCTCGGCGCACCGCTTCGCGCGCCGTGATGGCGTCGGTGACTGCGCGAAAGCCGAAACGTCGGGACTCCACCAGCCCGCGCGTCAGATCTTCACCCACATTCACCGCCCGGCCGCGGTATTGCAGACCAGCATCCAGATTCACGATCGCCACCGGCAAGGCATGGGTGTTGGCGTTCGGATCCCATACGCTGGTCAGATAAATCAGCGCATACAGCGCTGGCACCAACGCAATCGCCAGCACGGCGAGTGCGTAACGCGGAAAACGGCGCAGCAGCGCCAGATCCGAGAGCGCAATGCGCCATACCGAGGAAACGAAATGCTGCATGGCAGGCACCAGAATGCGATCGTCGATTCTCCGTCCTTTGCAGTGGCGCTGCTGCGACGGCCCATATACGTTGCAGAATCAGCCGGGGTCCGCGCCGACCTCATCACGCCCCAGTGACAGGCCAGGGCTTGCACGTGGTCAATCACTGCCGGCCTGCTGCGCGCCTTAGCCGGATGCGCGCCGCGCGCGGCGCCAGGCCTTCTCGGCCTCCACCACCAGCCAGACCACGGTCGAGAGCGCAAGGCACAGCAGCAATTCGCCGATTGACAGCGGCTGTGTCTTGAAGATGGGATTGAGCGCGGGCACATAAATCGTCGCCATCTGCAGGGCGAACGTCAGCGCCACCGCGCCCAACAATGGCCGGTTGCTACCCAGGCCCAGCCGCCACAACGGCTCGGATTCGGACCGGATGGCCATCACGTGGGCCATCTGCGACAAGGTCAGCACGGTGAACACCATGGTCTGCCAGTGAGCGTGACCGGTGGACAACGCCCATGCCTGCACGCCCAGGCACAAGCCCCCGATCAACAAACCGATACCAAGGATGTGTTGCCACATGCCCTGCGCAAACAGGCTTTCGGTGGGCGGCCGCGGGGCGCGTTGCATGATGCCGCGCTCGGCCGGTTCGGCCGCCAGCGCCAGCCCCGGCAGACCATCGGTCACCAGGTTGACCCACAGGATATGGATCGGCAGCAGCGGGATCGGCAGGAACAACATTGGCGCCAGGAAGATGGTCCAGATTTCGCCCGAATTGCTGGTCATCGTGTAGCGCACGAACTTGCGGATGTTGTCGTAGATGCGCCGGCCTTCGCGCACCGCGCCGACGATGGTGGCAAAGTTGTCATCCATCAGCACCAGACTGGCTGCCTCGCGTGCGACGTCGGTGCCACCTTTGCCCATGGCCACGCCAATATCGGCGCGCTTGAGCGCCGGCGCGTCGTTGACACCGTCGCCAGTCATCGCGACAAATTCGCCGCGGGCCTGCAAGGCTTCGACGATGCGGATCTTCTGCTGCGGATCGACCCGCGCA
>JBKJRR010000492.1:0-3330 GCA_046594635.1 Burkholderiaceae bacterium | reverse complement strand
TGGCATGACGGCAACCACTTGGGTTCAGATCATCAAGGCCTGTCTGCTGCTGGGCGGGGCATCCTTCATGGCCGTATCGGTGTTGTGGCATTTCGGTTTCAGTCCGGAGGCCATGTTTGCCCAGGCGGTCAAGATCAAGGCCGACCTCGCAAGCACCGGAGGCAAGACGGCAGAGGAGGCGGCCAAGATCGGGCAGTCGATCATGGGGCCTGGAAATTTTGTCAAGGATCCGATCTCGGCGATCAGCTTCGGCATGGCCCTGATGTTCGGAACCGCCGGCCTGCCGCATATTCTGATGCGCTTCTTCACCGTGCCCAGCGCCAAGGAGGCACGCAAGTCGGTGATGTGGGCGACTGGCTGGATCGGCTACTTCTACCTGCTGACCTTCATCATCGGCTTTGGCGCGATCACCTTCGTGCTGACCAACCCGAGTTTCCTGGATGCCAAGGGCGGGCTGATCGGTGGCAACAACATGGCCGCGGTGCACCTGGCCAACGCGGTGGGCGGCAATGTATTCCTCGGCTTCATCTCGGCTGTGGCGTTCGCAACCATTCTCGCGGTGGTCGCTGGTCTCACGTTGTCGGGTGCCTCGGCCGTGTCACATGACATTTATGCCACCGTTATCAAGAAGGGCAATGCCGACAGCGCTTCGGAACTGAAGGTGTCACGCATGACCACGATTGCACTGGGCATCGTCGCCGTGTTGCTGGGAATCGCTTTCGAGAAGCAGAACATTGCGTTCATGGTGTCGCGGGCCTTCGCCATTGCGGCCTCGGCCAACTTTCCGGTGCTGTTCATGAGTGTCCTGTGGAAGAACTGCACGACGCGCGGCGCGGTGATCGGTGGCTTCCTGGGGCTGATCTCGTCGGTCGGTCTGACCATCGTCTCGCCGTCGGTATGGGAGGCGACGCTGGGAAACCCCAAAGGTTCGGCGCTGTTTCCCTACACGTCGCCGGCATTGTTTTCGATGACGATCGGTTTCGTCGGCATCTGGCTGTTCTCGGTGCTCGACAACAGCGCACGTGCCAAGGTCGATCGGGCCGGATTCCTGGCGCAGCAGGTACGCTCGGAAACCGGTATCGGCGCGTCCGGCGCGTCGGGTCACTGATCTGATCCTGCCACGACGCGGTCTGCCAGGGCAGCGTCACCAATCGGGGCCAGCGGCGTTTTTGCGTCGCTGGCCTCTGTCACTTGCCCCATTGCGTCTGCCATGTTCATATCGGGGCTTGCATTCCCACGCTTGCCATGTCCAACGACGGCCGTCCTGATCCGCCAACCTCTGTGCCCGACGCCGACCCTGGTCCGGGCGATGGTCGGTCGGACATGGCCTCGGCACGGCTTGCGCGGATTGTGCACAACATAGGGCAGTTGGCGAAGCACATGGGCCAGGCGAACTCTGTCGACGAACTCCGTCAGGCAGCGCTGCAGGCCGACGCGCTGGTCTTGACGTTGCATGCCCAAGGCGCCGGCATTGAGTTGACGATGGAACTGGTGTGCGAACTCAGTGACCTGCTGCTGGCTCGGCTGTGGCAGGTGCTCGCACCGCGGGAACTGGTGCGCAACAGTTGCCTGTTCGTGATGGGCAGTGAAGGCCGAGGTGAGCAGACACTCAAGACCGACCAGGACAACGGACTGATGCTGCGCGACGGGTACGCCTTCGATGACCTGCCCGAACTTGCGTCGTCTTTCACTGCGGCGCTGCTTGACTTCGGATATCCGCTGTGCGCAGGCGGCATCATGCTGAGCAATCCTCGCTGGCGCCAATACGCGTCGCAGTTTCGCGAGACGATCCGCAGCTGGTGCTACGACCCGCAGGCAGATGGCGTCATGCAGTTGGCCATTCTTCTTGATGCCCGCGCGATTGCTGGGGACCCGGGATTGCTGGCCGACGCCAAGCGGCACCTGTGGGCTATCCTGCCCGACTCCGATGCATTTTTTGCGCGTTTTGCCAGCCCGGTCGGACAGTTCGACCAGAGCGCTGGCAGCTGGTGGCATTGGCTGTCACTGCGCCATGACGAGCAACATCAGGTTGTCGACCTGAAGAAGTCGGGCAGCTTCCAGATTGTCCACGGTGTTCGCGCACTGGCACTCAAGCACCATGTCGGCGCAGTCTCGACCCGCGAGCGGCTGCAGGCGCTGGTCGAACACCACGGCATGCCCGTGGCGCTGGCGCGTGACCTCGGCGATGCCCTGCAACTGCTGATCGCTCTGCGGCTGGACCATCAACTTCGTCAGCGCCGTCTGAAGCGAGCGGCCGACAACCTGGTCGATTTTCGCGACCTGGGAACCCTCGAGCATGCCCAGCTCGACAGCGCGATGGCGATCGTCAAGGAATTTCGCAAATACCTGCAACTGCATTGCCCGTTCGAGATGTTGTGAGGCGCGGGCCTGCGGTGCGGGAGCATCGGCGCGCCGGTTTCGGCCTTTGACGCCCCGCCCGCGGACGCGGCAGATAGACGCGCGCGATCAGCCTGCGACCGATACCTGCGCCAGTCCGGCGTCCACGATCAGGTTCTGGCCGGTGATGCCGTCACTGTCGTCGCTGGCCAGAAACAGGGTCGAGCGCGCCACATGGCTGGCGTCCAAGCGGTATTTGAGGCACTGCAGCTCGATGAACTTGCGGTCTTCCTCGTCGTTGCGCCAGAGCTGGGTTTGGCGATCTGTGACGATGGCGCCGGGCAGCAAGGCATTGACGCGGATGCCGGCTGCGCCGAGTTCGCGCGCCAGCGTGCGGGTCATGCCGGAGATCGCAGCCTTGGAGGCGGTATAACCGATCAGGTTGGGCCGTCCGCGCATCCAGCTGATCGACCCCATGTTGATGATGCTGCCCGCCAGGCCGGCTGTCTGCAATTGGCGCGCGACGGACTGGGTCGCAAACACCTGATGGCGCAGGTTGATGGCCAGACAGTTGTCCCAGTACTCGGGGGTCAGCTCCTCCAGGGAGTGGCGATCGTCGCGCCCGGCATTGTTGACCAGTACCTGAATCGCCCCCCAGCGGATCGCAACCCGGTCCAGCAGGCCCTGCAGCGCTGCAATGTCGCGCACGTCGCAGGCTTCATACAGCAGATCGTGGATCCCCAGCGCCTGCAGCTCGGCGATCAGCGCCTGTGCGCCGTCGGGCCTGGTGCCGCAGAAGGCAACCCGGCTGCCCTGTGCGGCGAAGGCGCGCACCAACTCGGCGCCAATGCCCGACGAACCACCGGAGATGAACACTGTGCGGTTTTTGAGGCTGGGATAGGCGGTGTAACTCATGACAGATGCATCCATTGATGGGGCGGCTTGACAGGGCGACTGCCCGCCTACCAGCCAGCCGGCAGGATTTCCGACATC
>JBKJRR010000308.1:0-7291 GCA_046594635.1 Burkholderiaceae bacterium | reverse complement strand
CTGGCCTGCCTGGACGTGATGGTCGGTCTGGGCGTGCTGCGCAAGAACATCTATGTCTGCGACTCCAAGGGCGTGATCTACCACGGCCGCCCCGGCGGTTTCGACGAATCCAAGCAGCGCGTGGCACAGGACACCGATGCGCGCACGCTGGCCGACGTGGTCAACGGTGCCGATGTATTCCTGGGTTGCTCCACCGCCGGCGTGATGACACAGGACATGGTCAAGACCATGGCGCGCGCCCCCATCATTCTGGCGCTGGCCAACCCGGAGCCCGAGATCCGACCCGAATTGGCGCTCGAGGCCCGCCCCGATTGCATCATTGCCACCGGCCGATCGGACTACCCGAACCAGGTCAACAACGTTCTGTGTTTCCCCTATATATTCCGTGGGGCACTCGATTGTGGCGCCACCAAGATCACCGAGGCAATGAAGCTGGCCTGCGTGCGCCAGATCGCCGACCTGGCCAAGGCCGACATCAGCGAGGAGGTGGCCAACGCCTATGCCGGCAAGGAACTGGTGTTCGGGGCCAATTACCTGATCCCGACTCCGTTTGATTCGCGCCTGATCATGCGCATCGCGCCGGCCGTGGCCCAAGCGGCGGCCGACTCCGGCGTGGCTACGCGCCCGATCACGGACATGGACGCCTACCGCCAGCAGCTCTCGCGTTTCGTCTACCAGACCGGCATGTTCATGCGCCCGGTGTTCGTGGCTGCCAAGGCGGTTGCACCTAGCGCCAAGCGTGTCGCTTATGCCGAAGGTGAGGACGAACGGGTGCTGCGTGCAGTACAGGTGGTGGTAGACGAAAACCTCGCCAAGCCCATCCTGATCGGGCGCCCTGCCGTGATCGAGGCACGGCTGGCCAAAGCCGGTCTGCGTCTGAAGCTGGGTGTGGATGTGGAGCACGTCAACCCCGAAGACGACCCACGCTTTCGCCAGTACTGGGAAGCTTATCACCGGCTCATGGGCCGGCGTGGCGTCTCGGTCGAGGCCGCCAAGTCAGCCGTGCGACGCTCCAACACCACAATTGCCGCGCTGATGGTCCAGCTCGGCGACGCTGACGCGATGTTGTGCGGCCTGGTCGGCCGCTTCGACAGTCACCTGGACCATGTACGTGATGTGATCGGCATACAAAAGGGCGCGACGAGCCTGGCCACGCTCAACGCCTTGATGCTGGACTCGCGCACGCTCTTCATTGCCGATACCCATGTCAACGAAGACCCGGATGCCGAACAACTCGCCAGCATCGCGCTGATGGCGGCAGACGAGGTGCGCCGGTTCGGCCTGCCACCCAAGGTGGCCTTCCTGTCGCACTCCAACTACGGCTCATCCAAGCGCAAGTCGGCGATCAAGATGCGCTTGGCCCGCGAGCTGTTCAGCCGCATGGCGCCTGACGTCGAATGCGACGGCGAGATGCACGGCGACGCGGCCTTGTCCGAAACCATTCGGCGCAACGCCCTGATGGACAGCCAGTTCACGGGCGAGGCCAACATCCTGATCTGCCCGAATCTGGACGCAGCGAACATCCTGTTCAACGTGCTCAAGATCACCGGTGGCCACGGTGTGACGGTCGGCCCCATCCTGCTGGGCGCAGCGGCGACAGCCCATGTGATCACGCCTTCCGCCACGGTACGGCGCATTGTCAACATGACGGCGCTGGCGGTGGCCGATGCAGCGCATCGAACCGCAACCAAGCGCTGAGCGACTGAGGCAAATCCACCATGGCCGCCAGCAGCTTGCTCACGCTGATCGACGATATCGCCACGTTGCTTGACGACGTCGCGTTAATGACCAAGGTCGCGGCACGCCAGGGCGTGTCGGCTGCCGACGATGTGGCGACCATGACCCAGGTCGCGGTCAGGAAGACCGCGGGTGTGCTGGGCGACGACCTGGCGCTGAACGCGGAGCAGGTGACCGGCGTGCGGGCAGACCGCGAACTGCCGGTCGTCTGGGCGGTGGCCAAGGGATCGATGCGCAACAAGGCAATCCTGGTGCCCAGCGCACTGGCGATCAGCGCGGTCGCGCCATGGGCCATCACGCCGCTGCTGATGCTTGGCGGCCTGTTCCTGTGTTTCGAAGGTGCCGAGAAGGTGCTGCACCTGTTCACGGCGGACTCCGCCGAAGCGCAGGCACATCATGCGGAACTGGTGCGTGCGGTTGCCGACCCGCAACAGGATCTGGTCGCGTTCGAGAAAGACAAGATCCGCGGTGCGATTCGCACCGACTTCATCCTGTCGGCAGAAATCATCGTCATCACGCTCGGCACCGTGGCACAGGCCGCTTTCGGCCTGCAAGTCGCTGTGCTGGTCGGCATATCGCTGCTGATCACCGTGGGCGTCTACGGTCTGGTGGCCGGCATCGTCAAACTTGACGATGCCGGCCTGTACCTCAATCGCCAGGCTGCGCGCTGGAAGAACATGCTCGGTCACGCCATCCTGCAAACAGCGCCCTGGCTGATGAAGACGCTGTCGATCGTTGGTACGGCGGCGATGTTCCTGGTGGGCGGCGGCATTTTGGTACACGGCGTGCCACTGGCAGGCCATGCTTTGGAGGCATTCGCCGCGCCGCTGGGCTGGGCCGCCCCGCTGGTGTTGAACCTGGGCAACGCGCTGGCCGGCATCGCGGCCGGCCTGGTGGTGGTGGGCGTCGTGACCGCGGGAAAGCGACTGTTCGCACGCTGAACTGTAACCCGGCCGTAACCCTGTAACGTCACCGGGATCGATCCGTCCCTCCCTCAGCCCCCTGGCGCCGGCACTGGCGCTATCAGCGTCCGTAGACCAGGTCGCGCAGGCCGAGTGACAGCGCCGGCACGTAGGTAATCACCATCAGACAGGCCAGGATCACCAGTACGAACGGAAGCAAATGCCCGATGATCCTGTCAAGCGAGATCTTGGCTACCGTACACGCTGCAAACAGGTTCACGCCGAATGGCGGCGTGATCATGCCCAGCGCCAAGTTCACCACCATGATCAGACCGAAGTGCACGGGATCAATGCCGAAATGGATCGCCACCGGCACCAGGATCGGAGCCAATACCAGGATGGCCGCACTGGTCTCGATGAACATGCCGATAACGAACAAGGCCACGTTGACGCCAAGCAGGAACATCGCCGGTGACTGCAGCACCATCTCCAGCCAGCGGCCGATGGCGTCAGGCACACCGGCACGGGTGATCAGGAAGGCAAACAGACCGGCATTGGCAATGATGAACATGATCACCGCACTCGAGAGCACCGACTTCTTCATGATGCGGCCCAGGTCGGCCAGGCTGATCTCGCGATAGATCACGCCACCGACGAGCAAAGCGTAAAACACCGCCACTGCCGACGCTTCGGTCGGCGTGAAGATGCCGCCATAGATACCGCCCAGAATGATGACCGGCATGAACAGCGCAAACCCGGCCTGCCAGGTGGACTTTATGATTCCCATGCGGCCGTCGCCATCGTTCTTGCCCCAGCCCTTGTATTTTGCTTGGAGGTAGACGAACAACATCAGCGCGAAACCGATCAGGATGCCCGGGCCGAAACCGGCGATGAACAACTCGCCGATCGAAACCTCCGCAGCCACGCCGAACAGGATCATCGGAATCGACGGCGGGATAATCACACCCAGTTCGGCGCTGGTCGCCTGCAGTGCCGCCGCGTAACCGACTGGATATCCGTGCTTTATCAGCGCCGGGATCAGAATCGCGCCGATGGCAAACGTGGTCGCCACCGAGGAACCCGACACCGCGGCAAAGATCATGCAGGTCAGCACGCAGGTCATCGGCAGGCCACCCTGTACCCCGCCGACCACACTCTTGGCGAACTCCACCAGGCGGCGCGAGATGCCGCCTGTCTCCATGATATTGCCGGCCAGGATGAAGAATGGAATCGCGGCCAGCGGAAACTTGTTCAGCGAGTTGAACATCTCCTTGACCGAGATCAGCATGGGGGCGTTGTTCATCTGCATGCCCATGATGGCAGCCAGGCCGATCGACACCGCCACCGACACCGACAGCGCAAAACACAGCGCCATCGTCGAGATCATGACAAAACTCATTTGGAAGCCTCCACGCAGCGCGCTGCGGCATTCGCCTTGGGAGCGGCCCGGCGGCAGATTAACGAAGCCTCCACGCAGCGCGCTGCGGCATTCGCCTTGGGAGCGGCCCGGCGGCTCATTGCGCCGTCTCCAGTTCCCGGTGCTGCGGATCAATCAGGTTGCCGATCAGGCTCACGATGCAGAACACGCCGCCAACCGGCAGCGCCAGATAGGCCCAGAACATCGAGATGTTCTCCAGCCCGATGACGGTCTGGACCTTGCCACGATTGGCGTAGTCCCAGCCCCACCAGATCACGACCAGGATCAGGGCCATTGCAGCGCCAAAAACCAACCAGTCGAGCACGCGCTTGAGCCGCGGCGGGCTCCAGCGGTAGATCACATCGACGCTGACCATGGCACCCTGGCGAAACGCCATCGGGATGCCCATGAACACCATCCAGATCAGGCTGAACCGGATCAGCACCTCGGACCACTCGGCAGGCTGCTCGAGAACGAACCGGGTGATGATCTGGTACACGCCCAGACTGGCAGCGATGGTCATCATCACACAGGCAGCCAACATCGCGAAACCGGTGGTGAACCGCTCGAAACGCAGGAACGCGCCTTTCATACGTCAACCCAGGAACCGTCACGGGCACAAACCTGCTCGCAACCCGCATTTGCCGGCGGGCGGCCGATGAGGACCACAGCCATGATTACTTGACGTTGCGGATAGCGTCAATCGCAGCCTTGCCGAACTGCTTCTCGAAATCGGCGGAGGCTGGCGCCATGGTCATGACGAACTTGGACTTGTCCATGTTCTCAACCACGGTCATGCCGCGCTTGCGCAGCTCGGCGACACCTTTGGAATCATCTTCTGCAACCCGTGCCCGGTTGGCCTTGGTGCCTTCCTTGGCGGCGTCCAGGAATGCCTGTTTGTCAGCCGCGCTGAGCTTGTCGAACGCTGCCTTGTTCATCAGCCAGATCGCTGGCGAATAGACATGGCCGGTCAGGCTCAGATGCTTTTGCACCTGATCGAACTTGGCAGCCATGATCACCGACAAGGGGTTCTCCTGGCCATCGACCGTACCCTGCTGCAACGCAGTGAACACCTCGGGGAAAGCCATCGGCGTCGGTACGATGCCAAAGGTCTTGTAGGCAGTGATGTGAATCGGGTTCTCCATGGTACGCATCTTCAATCCCTTGAGATCGTCAGGTGCGTTGACCGAGCGCTTGTTGTTGGTCATGTGACGCACTCCGTTCTCGGCCCAGGCCAGCGCCTTGAAACCCTTGGGTTCGAACTGCTTGAGCATCTCCTGGCCGATCGGGCCGTCAAGCACTGCGTGCGCATGGGCCTTGTCACGGAACAGGAACGGGATGTCGAAGATCTTGGCCTCGGGCACAAAGTTCGGGATCGGACCTGTAGAGGTCAACGTCAGTTCCTGGGTACCCAGCTGTACGGATTCGATCGACTCACGCTCGCCGCCAAGAGCACCCGAATAGAAATTCTTGATGATGTAGCGCCCATTGGTGCGCTTTTCAACTTCCTTTGCGAACACGACCAGGCCGACACCTTGGTGCGAGTCCTCGGTGATCGAGATGCTGCTGCGCATCGTCACCTGGGCGCTGGACAGACTGACAAAACCGGCGGCCATGGCCAGGCCGACAACCAATGTTTTCATCTTCAATTTCATGCTAAGTCTCCTCGATAGGGTTGGGAAAAGTAGGTGCGCCAGACTTCAGCAGGCCGTCTGCGCCCATGGGGGAAAACCAGAAAAACTGTCTCTTCTTGTGCAAAGGTGCAAGCTGCATACGTTAACGGATAGAAAAGATCACGCTCAGTTTTGACGGTAGCGTTCGATCACGTCGCGATTGATCTCGACGCCAATGCCAGGACCCGACGGTATCACTACCCGGCCGTTTTGCATCGTGATAGCCCCAAAAATCAGGTCCTGGCGGAAGGGATGCGCCGACTGGTCATACTCTAGCATCGGCTCGATCGGGTTCAGCGCCAGTGGTGACGGGGCCAGCGTGGCCAGGAACTGCAGCGACGCAGCCAGACCTATGCCCGAACCCCAGACATGGGGCGTGATCGGTATATGCCAGGCCTGCGCCAACGCGGCAATCTTGCGGCATTCTGTGAACCCGCCAGCCGAACACAGATCGGGCTGCAACATGTCGACCGCCCGGCGCGACACCCATTCGCGAAAGCCGACCTTGGTGAACTCGTTCTCGCCCGCAGCAAGGTAGATACTGGTCAGGTTCTTCAGTTCACGGTAGCCGTCGATATCCTCCGGCGAAATCGGCTCCTCGAACCAGTGGATATCGCAAGGCTCGATGGCCTTGAGGATGCGCCGCGCCGCGCCAACGTTGTAGGCGTGGTTGGCATCGATCATCAGTTTCGGCTCCGGCCCGATCGCCTCGCGCACGCCCCGGATATAGGCGATGTCTTCGTCGATGCCAAAACCAACCTTGAGTTTCATGGCCGTGAAACCACTGGCCAGATGGCGCCGGGCTTCGTCCACGGCTTCGGCCGGATAAACCCCCTCCTTGCGACGGTAAAACCCGGTTGCATAGGGCTGCACGTCGCTGCGATAGGCACCGCCCAGCAGCTTGTGCACCGGCTTGCCCAGCGCGCGACCGAGGCAATCCCAGATCGCGATATCGACGCCGCTGATCGCGTTCGGCACGGCGCCTTTCTGGCCAAACGGACGGGTGAGGGTGTACATGCGCTCCCACAATACCTCCACGTCGAACGGATCCTGTCCGACCACGATGGGTTTGAGCGCATGTTCAATGATGGCGGCGGCGATCTCCGGTGGCTGCAAGCCGTGGCACAGGGATTCGCCCCAGCCGGTGACGCCGTCATCGGTGGTGAGCTCCACCAGCACCGCGCTGCGCTTGTGTACCCACCCCATGGAAAATGCAAAAGGCTCGTCCAGCGGCGTGGACAAGACATGGGTACGGACGTCGACAATTTTCACGGTCGGTCCCCTGCTGCGGCACGCATCGCCGTGTATCGGCAAGCACCACCATCGGTTGGCCGCGCCTTCAAAGAGCAGCGTGTGAACAAACGGGTCACTGGGCGGTCTCCTTGGATACGGGTCGCTTGCTGGCGACCTTCGCGCGCCGCAGGCGCTGGTCGCGCCGGACACGGGTGTCTTCCAGGTGATGCGTCATCGCCTTGACGGCGGCCTTGGGATCCCGTGCCAGCACCGCATCGAGGATGGCACGATGCAAAGGCAGAGATATCTGGAAATTGGCCTGCGGATCG
>JBKJRR010000148.1:0-13815 GCA_046594635.1 Burkholderiaceae bacterium | reverse complement strand
TGGTCAGTTCGGTGATCGCCGGCCCGCGCACGCTTGCGCAATGGCAGGACTATCTGCCAGCGGTCGAGTTTGCGCTTGACGCGCAGGACGAGGCGCTGGTCGATTCGTTGGTGCCGTCGGGCCATCCGTCGACGCCGGGTTACACCGACCCGGCCTACCCGCTGACCGGACGTATCGCGGCCTCCAGGGCGTGAGGCGAAAGGACACAAGCGCAGTGTGAAAATCTTCTACGGCTGGCGCATGGCCGGCGCCGCAGCCGCCCTGCAGTTCCTGCAGTCGTCACTGCTGACCCAGTCTTTCGGCGCCTACGTGGCCATCCTGTCGGAGCAACGCGGCTGGAGCAAGACCGCGCTGTCCGGTGCGGCCGCGCTGCAATCTGTCGAAACTGCGATCCTAGGTCCTGCATTGGGCTGGCTGCTCGACCGATTCGGTCCGCGTGCCATGGTGCAGGTCGGCATGCTGGTGTTCGGCATCGGGTTCCTGATACTTAGCCAGATCGACACGATCGGCGGCTTTTATGCCGCCGCCGTGACAATGGCCGTTGGCGTCAGCCTGGGGGGCTACTTCCCGCTCACCGTAGCGCTGATTCAGTGGTTCGAACGTTACCGCGCCCGGGCCCTGTCGATCATGAGCATGGGGCTGGCATTGGGCGGCGTCATGGTGCCCGTGGTGGCATGGTGCCTGGCGACCTTTGGCTGGCGCGCCACTGCGTTCTGCTCGGGCATCATCGTCATGGCACTGGGCCTGCCGCTGGCGCGCATGATCCGTTGGCGCCCGAAGGACCATGGGCTGACCGTTGACGGGCTGCCCCCCATACCGGAAACGGTGGCCGGCGGCGCACCGGTTGGTTTTCCCGTTCGCACCGAATTTACCGTCCGCCAGGCCTTGCGAACTCGTGCATTCTGGCTGCTCGCACTGGGCCACGGATTCGCCTTGCTGGTGGTGACGGCGGTCAACGTGCACGCCATCACGCACATGAAGGAAGGGCTGGGCTACTCGGTGACCCAGGCCGCTTTTTTCATCATGGTGCTGACGTTCGGACAGGTCATCGGCGTGGCGCTGAGCGCCACCATCGGTGACCGCTTCCAGAAGCGCTACCTGGCCGCACTGTGCATGCTCGGCCACATGCTGGGATTGTTGCTGCTGACCTACGCCACGCATCCGGCGCAAGTGGCCGCATTCGCCATCCTGCACGGCATCGCCTGGGGCCTGCGCGGACCGCTGATGCAGTCCATCCGCGCCGACTACTTCGGCCGCAATGCCATCGGCATGATCCTGGGCCTGTCCTCGGTGATCATCGCCCTGGGCCAGATCGCCGGTCCGATGGTGGCCGGCATACTGGCCGATCTCACTGGCAACTATCGCACCGGGTTCACAGTACTGGCGCTCACTGCCGGTTGCGGCTCCCTGTTGTTCTTCTTTGCGGTCCGTCCGCAGAACCATACCGAGCGATGAGACCGGGGGTCGGTGCAGCGGCGCCTCACATCAGCGTGCGCAGTAACATCACGGCACTACGGCCTGCGAAAACAACGGCACCCATCACATCCGAACCCATCCACCAATGAAATCCAACGCTTCCAACCCCGTGATCACCGTCGTCGGTCTCGGCCGCATGGGCGCCAACATGGCGCGCCGACTCGCGCGGGGAGGCGTCATCGTGCATGGCTTCGACCCGTCGGCTGAAGCGCGCGAGGCCTTGGCCTCAGAGCCCAGCGTAGTACTGCATGCGACGCTGTCCGCCAGCGTGTTGGCGCAGACTGGTCAGCGGCTGATCTGGCTGATGTTGCCGGCTGGCGCGATCACCGAGCAGACGCTGGTCGAACTCGAGTCGCTGCTGTCCAAGGGGGATGTGCTGGTGGATGGCGGTAACGCCAACTACCTCGATTCACAGGCGCGGGCTTTGCACTGGAAAGCGCTCGGGGTTGATTTTGTCGACTGCGGTGTGTCCGGCGGCGTCTGGGGCCTGAAGGAAGGTTATTGCCTGATGGCAGGCGGCGAAACCGACGCCATTGCGGCCTTGAAGCCGATGTTCGAAACCCTCGCGCCCGCCCCCGATCGCGGCTGGCAACATTGCGGCCCGAGCGGCGCTGGCCATTTCGCCAAGATGGTCCACAACGGCATTGAATACGGAATGATGCAAGCTTATGCCGAAGGCTTCGCGCTGATGGCCGGCCGGCCGGAACTCACGCCCGATCTCGGTTCGGTGGCCGAGCTCTGGCGCCATGGCAGCGTCGTGCGTTCCTGGCTACTCGACCTGACCACCACCGCATTGCAGGAACCCGGCGCCTTGGCCGCGATCGCGCCGGTCGTCGCCGATTCGGGCGAAGGCCGCTGGACCGTCGACGAATCGATCCGCCAGGGTACGCCAGTGCCGGTGATCGCAGCTGCTCTGATGGCCCGGTTTTCTTCGCAAGGCAAGGCGGATACCAGCAACAAGCTGCTGTCGCTGATGCGCAAGGGGTTTGGGGGTCATGCGACGGTCGGCAATCCCAATACCTGATTGCCACCCCCAATGTCCGGTTATACCGATCGGACGACCGCAATTTGTCGTCGAGCCCGCAGAGTCCGCAACAAACCTCAACGGGACAGATCCATCGGGCCAGGGTCGATAGACCGCGGCATATTCTCGCCTGCGAACCACCAGGCAGGGTACGGCCCCTGAAGACTGTGTTCGTCGCCGCGCACGCGCACCCAGTCCCCCTCTGGCAAGCCGAGTACCGGCACCGCCGGCCATAGGCGGGTGAACTCGGCAAGTCGCTGCATCCGGTCTTCGCCGCTAAAACCGGCGGGCAAGCTGGTACTGAAATGCGGGTTCATTTGATACGGGACCAGGCTGAGCGCATCCAGTCCCGCCGGATCGACGATGGGCATGTCGTTGGTCGTGCAGATTGTCGGACATGCCAGATTGCTGCCCGCACTCCAGCCTATATACGGCTTCCCGGCCAGAGCTGCAGCGCGCAACGGCTCGAGCAGACCCAGGCGTCGGCAATGGTGCAGCAGGTGAAAGGTATTGCCACCGCCCACCAGCAGCAGTTGTGACTCACGCACGGCCCGCACGGGATCGGTGGCATGGTGCAACGAGGAAATCTCAATGCCCCGCGGCTCCAGGATGCCGCGCACGATGGCGGTGTACTGGTCCCAGTCACGCGTTACGCCCGCGAATGGCACGAACAGGCCCTTGGTGGTCCCATCTGCGGTCTCGGCAATGGCCGCCAGTGCATGGGCAAGGTAGCCCTGCGGACTGGTTGAATTACTCAAAAGCAGCAAATTCAACATCGTGATTCATCCTGCGCTTCTAACGAACACGTGGCTGGCTGCGCTCACACAGCAAACCGCTGTCGGCCTCGCCAAAGCACAGGGGCTGCGCCGAGCCCCGGCACCATTCCTTTGCGGTCCGTCCTGGACCGCCGGACTATTTCCAGACTGCGCGCAACACGCGCATCACGTTTCCGCCCAGCACCTTGCCGATATCGTCGTCGCTGTACCCGTGGGCAACCAGCCAACGCAGCAGATTCTTGGAGCTCTCACGCGGATTCTCAACACCTTTCACATGGTCGACCCGCGGAAAATCCTCGGTATTGCGCGTCTCGCTATTGGAGAGAAACTTCGAGAACTGCTTGTGCAGGCCCACGTGGTCACCCCAGTTGGTATCGGTGCCAAAGCACACGTGGTCGATTCCGATCAAGTTCGCAACGTATTCGAAGTGTTCCATCACCGAGTCGATATCGTGCGTACGGCGGTTGTAGGTGATGGTGGTATGAGGGGCCGCTTCGATGCCGACCACGCCACCACCTGCCGCAATCGCCTTGATGGCATCATCCGTCGCAAGCCGCTTGGAATTCCAGAGCGTTCGCGCACCGGTATGGGACATGCAGATCGGAACTGACGACGCCTCGGCAGCGTCGATCGCCGTCAGCGTGCTGCCGTGCGACACGTCGATCAGCATGCCAACCTTGTTCATGCGTTGCACCGCCTTGCGTCCAAATGCAGTCAAGCCGCTGTCGCGCGCCTCCTTGAGGCCTGAACCCAGTGCATTGGATTCAGAATAGGTAAGACCGAGCAACCGGACACCCAGACCGTACATGATGTCAATGCGGTCTACCTCGTTCTCAATCGGCATCGCGCCTTCAATACAGGCGACCCAGGCAATTTTTCCCTGCGCCCGCGCCTGCTCAATTTCGTCGACAGTGCGCACGTGCACCAGGAAGTCTTGGTGTGCCACGTCGCACAGGCGCATCCCCAGATCATGGACGATGTCGGTCCACTTCCAGCCGTTGTGCGACGTGATACAGCATGAGCCATTCATCAGGTTGTCAAAGGTAACGTCCAGATAAGACTCGGCCAGTCCCTCATAGGCACAGAATGAGCGGCCCCGGTTGCGTTGCAGGCCGTACTGGTTGAGATCCAGCGGGTTGTATACCGGATGCTCATGCATCGAGATCATGATTTTTTCCTCGACCAGGCGCAGCGAGCGCTGTTCCTGTTCGGAGGTGAGAGGCACCAGCCACTCGGGAATGCGATCCTTCGGGGTCAGCGCAAACTCCATGTAGTCTTCACCTGGTGTCAGGTAGTCGTAGGCCTTGTAGCCCTTGTATGCCTTCTTGAGTGCCATGAGAGTTTTCCTTTACTTACGTGGTTTGAGATTGAGCAATGACGTCATGCTGATGGCGCCGTTGTTGGAGGACGGATTCAATAGATATCCATCGAACTTCGTATTGGCGACAAATATCAGATTTGGCACCCAGACTGCCAGGGTAGGAATCTGGTTGACAACCACCTTTTGTGCCTCGTCCATTGGCTTGATGCTCTCGCTAACGGTCGCCGACTCTTTGGCATCCTTCGCCCATTTCTCCAGATCCGCATCCTGAAAGCCGGAGTAATTGAGAAAGGCCTCCTTGCCATACAGGTTGTAGAAGGAGTCATAGATCACGACAATGGCACCCCACTGAACAAACAACATCTCGTACTCCTTCGTCTTCGACTGCCGGTCCATGTAGACCTGTCGATCGATCGGTTCGAGTACCAGGTCGATGCCGGCCTTGCGGGCGTCTTCCTTGATGATCCGCACCGACTTGTCGTAGTCGTTGCGGGACCCTTCGTACATCATCTTGATTGAAAGTTTCTTGCCGTTCTTTTCGACAATGCCGTCGCCATCCGTGTCCGCGTAGCCGGCTTCGCGCAATACCTTTTTTGCGGCATCCAGGTTAAAGGCCGGGTACTCGATCTTGGACTTGACGAAATCCTTGTAGATCGGCGAGACCGAGCCCATCATCGGCACACCGGCGCCCTCAAGCGCCAGTTTCACGATCTTTGGCCGGTCGATGCAATGGGCGATAGCCTTGCGCACCGCGACGTCGGCCGCGAACTCGCTCTTCTTGCCGTTGAATCCGATGTACGCATATCCGGGTGACGGTGGCTCGAAAACTGTGTATGCCTTGTTGCCGCGGAACTGCGCCGCCATTGACGGCAGAAACTGCCTGCTCGTCGTGTCAATCTCGCGTGTGCGCAAAGCCAGAACGAGGGAGTTGTCGTCTTTGTATATCCGGTAAACGATGCGGTCGATCGCAGGCTTGCCCAGGGCTGCTGGCCAGTCCGGATTACGGTCGACGATATAGAACTGGCCCTTCTTCCATTCGGTCAGCTTGTACGGACCGAGACCGACGTTGCCTGCCGCTTCGTCACTGATGGTCCGAGGTTCGGCAACCTTTTCCCAGCGGTGTTTGGGCATCGGGGCCACCCAGAACATCATCACGTCGGCAAAACCGACCTGGGGCGCCTTGAGCTTGTATTCGACGGTCATGTCGTCGATCTTGCGCGCCGATGCCACATTGCTGAACCGGGTGTTCTGGAACAGCTTGTGCGTGACCAGATATTCGCCCGTGAAGACAACGTCATCGGCAGTGAACGGCGTGCCGTCATGCCACTTGATGTTGGGTGTCACGTGCAGAACGAACGTCTGGGCATTGTCCTTTACCTCGATCTGCCGGATCAGGTGCGACTTTATATTGCCGTTGGCATCCATGTAGCCGTAACGCGGCATGATGGCCTCTTGCAAGACGGCCGAGTTGACGTCATTGCTTGACCAGAAATTCAGGGTCTGGATGTCGCCCAGCAAACCCACCGTGAACACAACGCCACGCGCCGTTGACTGCGCCAGCGCCTGTCCCCCAGCGGCGGCAGCGGTCATCGCCAGGCCCATCTCCATGAATGATCGTCTTGTCGTCATTGCAATACTCCTTCAATCAAGTTGTAAATAACCACTCCAACATCGGTCCCGCTTACCGGGCCCTGCAACACCCGACCATCACACAGCGCTCACGGCAATCAGATCTTGGCGCTGAGCAGCGAACAAGGTGCTGCCACCAACAGCGGTGTCGGGCAACCTACTCGCGCTTCGGATTCAGGGTCTCATTGATGCCAAGACCCAGCAAGTTGAAGGAAACGACGAAAAACATGATGGCCAGTGACGGGAAAATGATCAGCCACCACGCATGAAAATGCTGCCCGGCGCGGAATGCGGTTTGCAGAATACCGCCCCAGGACCATGCGTTCGGATCGCCCAGGCCGAGATAACTCAGACCCGCTTCAGTGAGCACTGCGGTGGCCATGATGATGGTCAGGTCGACCAAGGCAGGTCCCGCTGCATTGAGCAGTATGTGTTTGAACATGATCGTGCGCTTAGGTATGCCCAACACGACCGCTGCCTCGATGTAGGGCAGACCGGACAATTTGAGCGTCGAGTTGCGCACGATGCGTGCCAGCGTCGGCCATGAGAACACACCGATGACCACGGCCACTGTGCCCACGCTGGGGCCTGATATCGCGGATATCAGGATCATCAAGGGCAAGGTCGGAATAGTCATTGCAATCTCAATCACACTGTCAATGACGGCGCCGATTCGACCTTTGAAGTAGCCGGACACCAGACCCAAGGGAACACCGATGCCAGTCGCCACGGCCACCGCGGTCAGCGAAATGAAAAGCGAGGTACGCGCACCCCAGACAATCTGGTTGAAAAGGTTCAGCCCCAGGCCATCTGTGCCGAGCCAACGCTCACTCGACGGCGGCGTCAATGGCATGGCTTCGTCGTACCCGACCGGATATGGAACCAGCATCGGACCGAAGATACCGATCAGCACGATGACCGCAATGCCGGCCAGGCCGATCATGCCCAGGGGGTGTTTGGAAAATGACTCCGCGAAACTCTTCTCTCTCATGACGCCCCGCCCCCATGCAGCTTGATCCGGGGGTCGAGCCATGCGACCACGAGGTCCGTCACCAGCGTCATCAGGATCACGCTGAATGCCAGAACGATGAAGGCGCCCTGCAGCAAAGGGAAGTCCTGCTTCTGCACCGCTTCGTAGATCATGGATCCCAGGCCGGGCCATGAAAAAACCGTCTCTGTCAACACCGCGCCAGCGACCATCTTGCCCAGCATAAGGCCGGTCACTGTCACGGTGGGGATCATCGCGTTGCGCAGTGCATGGCCCCAGGTCACGCCACGATCGTTAACGCCCTTTGCACGGGCCGTCCGGATGTAATCTTCTTTCAGCACATCCAGCATACTGCTGCGCGTGTACAGGACGATTTGCGCAAGGTTGACGATGACCAGCGTCACCGTTGGCAAGATCATGTGTCGCATGACATCCAGGTATCGATCCGACTCGTCGACTCCCGGCGTGAACGCACCGGCCACCGGAGTCAAGTCAAGCTCCAGGCTGAACACATAGACCAGCACGAAGGCCAGCAGCGGAATGAAAATCGAGATGCCCAAAACGATCAAAGTGCTGACGGACTGGTCCAGCCACTTCCCCTTATGGCGAGCGGTGTACACGCCCAGCGGAATGCCAATCAGCAAGGTGATGAAAAGCGAGGTGCCGATCAGCAGCAGCGTCCACCCCAGTCGGGGAGCGATGATGGCGCTGACGGCCTCCTTGTAGAAGAACGACTGGCCAAGCTCGAACTGCGCGAGGTTGCGCAGAAACAGCGCATATTGTTCGAAAAGTGTGCGGTCCAGTCCCAGCAACGCATTGAGTTCCACGACGTCCTGCGGCGACATGGAATCGCTGATGAAAGCGGTAGTCGGATCGCCAGGCATCAACCGCACGATCAAGAATGTCACGGTGACGGCAGCGAGAAAGGTCAGCACGCCCTTCAGGATCCTGAGGAAAATGTATTGCGGCATGCGCGACGGGCTCAGGCGGGTCTGGTGTACAGGTGGCAGCGCACGTGGTGGCCGGCCTCGACTTCGCGCAACTTCGGCTCCACCTGACGGCACTCGTCCTGCGCCATGGGACAGCGCGTGTGAAAGCGGCAGCCCGAC
The DNA here is from genome assembly GCA_046594635.1 of Burkholderiaceae bacterium. Taxonomy (GTDB): domain Bacteria; phylum Pseudomonadota; class Gammaproteobacteria; order Burkholderiales; family Burkholderiaceae_C; genus CAISIP01. Next base: position 5,492 of record JBKJRR010000148.1, on the reverse strand, counting down.
GGCGGGTCGATGGCGTTGGGGATCTCACCCTGCAGAATGATGCGCTGCTCGCGCGGCGCAGTTGACGCGATCGGTGCTGCAGAAATAAGCGCGCGGGTATATGGATGCAGCTTGCGCGCGAAAAATGCATCGCACGGCGCCAGTTCGACGACCTGTCCGAGGTACATCACCATGACTCGGTCGGACACATAGCGAACGACCGACAGGTCGTGCGTGATGAACAGATAGGTCAGGCCCAACTCTTTCTTGAGTTGGTTGAACAGATTGAGTATCTGCGACTGGACGGACACGTCAAGCGCGGACACGGCCTCGTCACAGATCAGAATTTTGGGGTTGAGCGACAGTGCGCGTGCGATACCGATGCGCTGGCGCTGCCCGCCCGAAAAGGCAAACGGGTAGGACTTCGCCATGTCCGGACGCAAGCCCACCCGCTCCAGCAGGGCAGCGACCGCCTGCCGCGCCGCACTGGCGTCCGCCACCGTGCGATGCACCAGCATCGGCTCCGCCAGCGCATGGCCGACGGTCAGACGCGGATTGAGCGACGCATAAGGGTCCTGGAACACCATCTGGATGTTCTGGCGCAACTGCTGTGACTGCGCCCCGCGCACCGCGCTCACGTTGCGGCCCTGATAGTGGATGCTGCCGGCAGTCGGTTCCTCCAGACGGACAATTGTCCGGCCCAACGTGGATTTCCCCGAACCCGACTCGCCGACCACACTCAGGGTCTCGCCCTCCAACAGATCGACGTCAATTCCGTCAAGCGCATGCACGTACCGCCGCTCACGGCTAAACAACGGCTTCTTGAGGCCAAAGTACTTCTTCAGACCCCTGATTTCGAGCAGCGCGCTCATGAGGCGGCGCCCGCGCCGGTGACCCAGCAGGCCACGGCATGACCAGGCGTGATGGCGCCCAGAGGCGGAACCACACGCGAACACTCATCGCGCCGCATACTGCAACGCGGCGCAAAACGACAGCCCGGCTCGAACTTGTCCATCGCCGGCACGGACCCGGGAATCGAATACAACTCCCCACTGCGGCCAACCAAGGATGGAAGCGAGGCCAGCAGGCCACGGGTGTACGGGTGGGTCGGATGGTCGAATATATCGGCGATCGTGCCGCTTTCGACTATGCGACCGGCGTACATGATCACCACATCGGTACAACTCTCCGCCACAACGCCGAGGTTGTGGGTGATCAACATGATGGATCCGCTGGTCTGCTGCTTGAGTTCCTGCATCAGCGACAGAACCTGTGCCTGGATGGTTCCGTCCAATGCTGTAGTTGGCTCGTCGGCCAACAGGACCTGCGGTCGGCAAGCGACCGCCATCGCGATCATGACGCGTTGGCGCATGCCACCCGATAACTGATGCGCATACTGGTCACAGCGCTGCTCCGGATTGGCGATGCCCACCTGGCGAAGCAACTCGATAGTGGCCACACGCCGTGCATCTGCACCCATCTCGGACCTGTGGATGCGAAACACCTCCCCAATTTGCCGCCCAACGGTGTGCACAGGATTGAGCGAGGTCATCGGTTCCTGAAATACCATCGCGATATCCCGGCCCCGTATTTTCTCCATCTCGGCCTCTGACTTGTCCAAAAGGTTCTGACCATCGAACAGAATCTCGCCGCCCTGCACCACGGCGGCGGACGGTAGCAGGCGCAGCACGGACAAGGCCGTCATGCTCTTTCCGCAGCCCGACTCCCCGACGACTCCCAGCACGCTGCCTTCGCGGACCGAAAAACTGAGGTCATCGATCAGATCCAGAACCGCATCGTCGATCCGAAATCCCATGCGGTAGTGCCGGAACTCCAGGATGTTTCGGGGCACGGCCATTTACGCAGCTCGCAGCAGTGGCGCAGATCGGGCAGGACGCACAGATGCCGTCTGCTCCGGTCGCATCCAGTTTCCAGTGGGCTGGGCATTGTTCATAAGGGCATTTTGAGCGCAAACCAGTGAATGGTCTGGCAAATTTGCATTCACTCCTAGACGCAATGTAACGTGCGGCCCTATCATCTGTCCAATCGATTAACGCCATATGCAAAATGGTCCGCATGCATGAGCCTCAATCACTTCGACCTCAACCTGGTGCGCGTTTTTCTGGCTGTCGCCAAGCACCGCAACGTCACATCAGCCGGCATGGAGCTCGGCTTGACGCAGTCGTCCGTGAGCCATGCGCTTGGTCGATTGCGGGATCTGTGCAAGGACCCGCTGTTCGTACGCACCAGTGCCGGCATGCTGCCGACACCGTCGGCCAACGCCATGCTCGCCCCGCTGGAGGGCGCCCTGGCAGTGATGCAGACGTCTATTCAGCGCACCACCAGTTTCGACCCACAGACGTCAGAGCGATGTTTCACACTGCTGCTGTCGGACATCGGCCAGTTGATCTACCTGCCCATCATTTCCGAGCACCTTGCGCACCATGCGCCCTACCTCAGCCTCAAGGTGCTGCATCTGCGCATCGATGCCTACCGGGACGCGTTGGTAGCCGGGGAAGCCGACTTCGCCATTGGCCATTTGCCATCCTTGCAGGGTGGTTTTCGCCAGATCTCGCTGTTCCAGGACCCCTACGTTTGCATGCTGCGCGCTGACCACCCAGACATCCAGGACAAAATCACGCTGGCGCAGTACCTCGAAGCCTCCCACATCGTCGTGGAACCCCCTGGTCGCGGCCCGGGGCCAGTGGAACAGGCTTTGTCTCGCACGCGCAAGAAGCGCAAGGTCGCCTTGACTGTGCCGCATTTTTTTGCAGGACCACTGATACTGCGACGCTCCAACTATCTGATGTCTGCGCCCAATTTTGCGCGGTTTGCGTTGCGTGATTTGCAGAATATTCGGACCATTCCGCTACCGTTTCGCATCAAGAAGCTCAGCGTCAAGCTTTTATGGCACGAGCGCATGCACCGTGACCCGGGGCACCAATGGATGCGCTCGGTGATCGCCGACCTGCTTCCACGGTCGATCGCGCAGTTGTCGGAGTGACCACGCCCCAGGGTCACCCCGTCAAAGCGTCAACGCAGTCTGATTTCCTCACGCGGCAACGCCGGTGTATGAACCGGCAGCCGGCGCGCATGGGTGGCCTGCTCAAAGCTGTAGCCGATCGACAACAATCTTTGCTCGCTGAACGCCCGGCCCAAGAACGAAATACACACCGGCAGGCCGTCACCGGTGAAACCAGCCGGGACGATCAGGTCGGGCAATCCCGCCAAGTTTGCCACATTCGTTGCCGAGCCGACGGGCGGGCCGCTTGGATCGGCCGTATGCCCTGCCACCAATGCGGCCCGCCGCATTGCGGTGGGGTAGATGATGGCATCCAGTTGATAGGCTTGCAAAATGCCCTCGACAGCGGCGCGAACCATCGGCATGCCGCGATCCCGCACGATGGTATAGCTGTGGTCGTCCAGGGCAAAGCCTGCCGCCTCCAACTGAAACTGCGACCACCGCCCCGGGTTGGGGCCAGTGCCGTCGGCACGCCTGGACGGCATTTGAAGCGATCGCTCGATCAACTGCGCGATATTCTTTGGATACTTCGGTCCTATCGTCGCCAGGTAGGCGGCGAGTTGCGGCGCGAATTCGGCCATGCGGATGGTATTGAAGAACTCATCCTTGACATCAAGCAGCCAGCGCGGGTAGCGCACGTCGACGATATGCGCGCCTGCACGGCGCATGGCGTCCATGCTCGCGTGCACCACCCAGTCCACATCGGCATCACCACCCATGAAATCGCGCGCAACACCCATACGTGCGCCATCAAGGGCCGCAGGGTCGAGCTGCAGCGCGTAACCGCCGACAGGTACGACAGTCTGATGCGTGGCTGGGTCGGCTTCATCTGTGCCCGCCAGGATATCTAGCGCCAGCGCCAGGTCCTGGACACTGCGTGCCATCGGACCTGGCGTATCCAAGCTCAGCGCAACTGGAATGATCCCGTCGCGGCTAAGCAGACCATGCGTGGGCTTCAAGGCGGCAATTCCATTCGCTGCGGCGGGCCCGCGAATCGATCCGCCAGTGTCCGTGCCCACACCCAACGGCGCATAGCAGGCGGCAACTGCCACGCCGACCCCACCCGAAGAACCGGAGGTGGACCGCATTGGGTCATGGGGATTGCGTGAATAGCCCTTGATCGAGCTGAAGGTCCCTGCAGACGCAAATTCAGACATGTTGACCTTTGCCAGTACCAACGCTCCAGCAGCACGAAGGCGTCTGACAATGCAGGCGTCATCGGGTGGGATCGAACCCTGCAACATGACCGAGCCGGCCGTGGTTGGCAAGTCAAACGTATCGATGTTGTCCTTGAGCACCACCGGGATGCCGTGTAACAGTGAACGCGGCCCTCGGGACCGGCGTTCTGCGTCAAGCGCACGGGCCGTGTCAAGTGCGAGAGGGTTCCGTGTGATGACGGCGTTGAGCCGTGGCCCGAGCGCATCGTAGGCATCGATTCGCGCATTGCACAGGCCGACCAGCTGCTCGGAATTCAGCGTGCCTGCATCGAACGCAGAATTGAGGTCGGCAATGGTGGCTGCTTGCAGATCGATCGTCTTACCCGATTCAAGTCCATGGTCTGGTTGCACGGCCATCCGATTCTTTCCTGTCGGTGAGTACACCCATGAGTATCCGGCAGTTCGGCCGTCGTTCAGGTCCCGATCAGCCCGCCATCCTTCTTGCTTATGACGACCGTGGCCGATCGCGGGCGTCCACTGGGCTGGTAGTCCGGCCAGTTCGAATATTTGTTCGGCTCGGTCGGGTCACTGCGCTCGCTCGGCGTCTCGCCAGGGTGCTGAATACTGATGAACATCGTGCGCCCATCGGGCGTGAAGGTCACACCGGTCACCTCGCAGTTGGTCGGCGCCGTCAGAAATCGGCGAGTCTCGCCAGTGACCGGATCGCAGGCCAGCATCTGGTTGTTGCCGATGTTCTTGAACTCGTCCTTGTACATCTGGCTTGCGGCGGCGTCGGTCTGGATCCACAACACGCCACGCTTGTCGAAACCGATGCCATCCGGGCAACCGTAGATGTCGCCCCGGATGTTGCCCTTGGCTTCGGCACGCGCATTGGCAGGGTCGCCCGCCAGCACCAGGTGGTTCCACTGGAATCCAGCGCCGTCGAAATCGCCGTCTTCCTTCCAGCGGATGATCTGTCCCATGGTGTTGTTGGCGCGCGGGTTGGCAGCGTCAACGCCGGGGCGGTTGTTGTCACCACGCTGGCTGTTGTTGGTCAAGGTGCAGTAGATCCAGCCTGTGATTTTGTCGATCGCCAGCCACTCCGGGCGGTCCATCTTGGTCGCCTGGAGCAGGTCGCTGGCCTGGCGTGCCTTGATCAGCACCTCGCCCTGGTCGGCAAACCCGTTGGCCGCCGTGAGCGGACCCTGTCCATGCAACAGCGGCAACCAGGCACCGCGGCCACCGGCATCGAAGCGCGCGACCGACAGGGTTCCGTGGTCCAGCAGTTCGCGGTTGGCCCTGGCACCACCCGCTGCAATCTTGTCGCGGCTGAC
>JBKJRR010000096.1:0-3355 GCA_046594635.1 Burkholderiaceae bacterium | reverse complement strand
GATGGGTCAGAGCCTGATCGAGCAGATCGGCATTGGAGAAAACATGCTGCAACCTCTGCTGCAATGCCAGCCAGCCAGGATTCACTTTATTTGGATCGTCCAGCGTATTTGAGCGTCAGGTAGGCCGGCCCGGCCAAATGAATCTCGCGCTGGTAGGCAAACTTGACCACGATGCGGTCGTCCTCTTTTGTGACGTCTAGGTCCTTTGACATCATCGACGTAATGGCATCGACTTCCGCTGCCCGATCGAAAATTTTGCGCACCTCGATCACGGTATTTCCGGTGCTGGCCTTTTGCGCCGCCTTGGTGACTGCCTGGAACTCGACAAAGGTCGGGAACACCTGGGCTGCGATCACACCGGCAATAGCGAGCACGGCCCCTACGAAGACAAGCCCGAGAAAGGAAATGCCGCGATGTCTGGATTTTGGCTGGATCGTCATGAAGCACCTCTCGCTGGATAAACCCGACTCAATGGAAAGAACCGATTCGGCTGAGACTGCTGAAATTCATCCAGACGAAGAACGCCCGTCCCACGATGTTCTGGTCCGGAACAAAGCCCCAGTACCGCGAATCCAGCGAATTGTCCCGGTTGTCACCCATCATGAAATAGTGCCCCGGCGGAACCTTGCACACTACCCCCTCAACACTGTAGCGGCAATTTTCGCGATTCGGAAACTCCGACGCGCCTGGAATGAAGGCTGGCCGGTCGTCGTTGATCAGCAGTCGATGGGGCTCCTTGCCAAGCTTCTCTTCGAACTGCTTCGTATAACGCATCGACTCCTCGTCGAAAAAATCCTCGACCGCGCGGATGTCGACCGGCGTGCCATTGACGGTCAATCGTTTGTTCAGATAACTGACCTCATCGCCGGGCAACCCAACAACCCGTTTGATGTAGTCCAGGCTGGGCTTTGGCGGGTAACGGAACACCATCACGTCGCCACGTTGCGGCGGTGTGCCTTCGGTGAGCTTGGTGTTGATCACCGGCAGGCGCAGCCCATAGTGGAATTTATTGACCAGAATCAGGTCACCGATCATCAGGGTCGGAATCATCGACCCTGACGGAATCTTGAAGGGCTCAAACAGAAACGAACGCAGCAGGAACACCGCAAGAATGACCGGAAACAGCCCTGCGGTCCAGTCCAGCCACCAGGGTTGGGCCAGCAAATGCGCCCGCGCCTTTTCTATATCGCCATCGACCTCGCTCACGCCCTGATTGCGCAGTTCGGCCCGCCTGCGCTCCGCATGGGCCTGCAATTCGATCGCCGCACGCCGACGCCGTGGCCAGAAGTAAAACTTTTCAGCCAGCCAATAGATGCCGGTGACGACCACCGCCATGAACAGCAACAAGGCGAAATTGCCGTCAATGCGCCCGACATACCAGGCACCACCATAAAGCACAAAGGCGCCCAGAATCAACGATGTCAAAACCTGCATCAACCGTCCACCTGCAAAATTGCGAGGAACGCCTCTTGCGGCACCTCGACAGACCCGATCTGCTTCATTCTTTTCTTGCCTGCCTTTTGCTTCTCGAGCAGTTTGCGCTTGCGCGAAATGTCGCCCCCATAACACTTGGCAAGAACGTTCTTGCGCAGCGCCTTGATTGTCTCACGGGCTATCACGTTGGACCCGATCGCGGCCTGGATCGCGACGTCATACATCTGACGCGAAATCACCTCACGCATCTTCGCCACTACGGCACGCGCACGGTACGTCGACTGCGACCGGTGCACGATGATCGACAAGGCATCGACTTTCTCTCCGTTGAGCAGAATGTCGACTTTTACGACATCGGCCGTCCGGTACTCCTTGAACTCATAGTCCATCGACGCGTAACCACGGCTGACCGACTTGAGCTTGTCGAAGAAGTCAAGCACGATCTCGCCCAGCGGCATCTCGTAGGTGAGCATGACCTGACGGCCGTGGTAGGCCATATTCATCTGCACACCACGCTTCAGGTTGGCCAGCGTCATGACGCCGCCGACATATTCCTGGGGCATGTAAAGTTGTACCGTGACGATCGGCTCGCGGACCTCTTCGGTACGGCCCTGGTCCGGCATCTTGGACGGGTTCTCGACCATGACGACTGTGCCATCGGCCTTGACCACCTGGTAAACCACACTCGGTGCGGTGGTGATCAGGTCCTGGTCGAACTCACGCTCCAGGCGCTCCTGCACGATCTCCATATGCAGCAGACCGAGGAAGCCGCAGCGAAATCCGAATCCCAGCGCCTGCGAAACCTCGGGCTCATAACGCAGCGAAGAATCGTTGAGCTTGAGTTTCTCCAGGCTATCGCGCAGACCTTCATACTGGTTGGCCTCGGTTGGATACAGTCCGGCGAAAACCTGCGGCTGGATCTCCTTGAAGCCCGGCAAGGCCTCGGTGGCAGTGAAAGCAGCTGCTCCGGTTCCTGTCTTGACCAAGGTGATGGTGTCGCCGACCTTGGCCGCCTGCAGTTCCCGGATACCGGCAATGATGTATCCCACCTCGCCAGCCTCGAGCGAATCGCGGGGCTCATCGGCCGGCGTGAATACACCCAGGTTGTCGGCGTCATACGTCGTGCCGGTGGCCATCATCTTGATGCGTTCACCCTTGGCCAGTCGACCATCGACCACACGCACCAGCATCACGACGCCGACATAGGTATCAAACCAGCTGTCGATGATCATCGCGCGCAAGGGGCCCTGGGGATTGCCACGCGGCGCGGGGATTCGCGCCACGATGGCTTCCAGGATTTCCGCGACACCCATGCCGGACTTGGCAGAACATGCGATCGCTTCGGACGCATCGATACCGATCACGTCTTCAATTTCAATGCGCGCGTTTTCGGGATCGGCGTTGGGCAGATCCATCTTGTTGAGCACAGGCAGCACTTCGACGCCGAGGTCCAATGCGGTGTAGCAATTGGCAACGGTCTGCGCTTCCACGCCTTGACTCGCATCGACAACCAGCAATGCACCCTCGCATGCGGACAATGAACGACTCACCTCGTATGAGAAGTCCACATGGCCAGGTGTGTCGATGAGATTGAGGTTGTAGACGACACCGTCGTTTGCCTTGTAGCGCAACGATGCGGTCTGTGCCTTGATGGTTATCCCACGCTCTTTCTCGATGTCCATCGAGTCCAGAACCTGTGCCTGCATCTCACGCACCGCGAGGCCACCGCAAGTCTGAATCAAGCGATCGGCGAGCGTCGACTTGCCGTGATCGATGTGCGCAATGATTGAAAAGTTTCTGATGTGATCCATCAACGAGAACGCTTAAGTAATTGAATTGGAAAGAGGAGCGATAAGAAAAAAGGGCGCGTCAGTTAATGACGCGCCCTGAACCAACAATCATTGGCAACTGCGATAGTTGG
>JBKJRR010000076.1:0-4183 GCA_046594635.1 Burkholderiaceae bacterium | reverse complement strand
GATTACGCCAGGCTTTTTCCGCGATCCGTTTTTCAGGGAGCGGCAAGGAGTTTTCGGTCACTTTCAGCGCCGGCATTGCGAGTGCGCCGCCGCTCGTCGATGCAGTAACGCTCCAACACCAGGCAGATCTGGCGCTCTATCGCGCCAAAGAAGCCGGCCGCAACCGAGTCCTGATCGCCGATCAGGATCAATTCAGCGTTACCGCCCGCCGCAAAGGGAAGTCGTGACGCAAACCTGCCGTGTATTGATCCTGGAAGACGATGCCGATTCGGCTGATAATCCGCGGCTCAAGCTCGTGCAGCGCAAGCGGCCGGTGAGCAACTCACCTACTCGATTGCCTTAAGAGCCAATATTCAGAATATGAACGTCATTAACGTCGTTACAACGTTACTTATTCTCATTGGATCAGCAACCTTGTTTTTGGCGGTTGTCAGTACCCGAAAGATTTTACAGTTGGTAAAAGGAAATAAAAATTACAAAGCATGGAAAGTGCTTGAACTGCTCATGATCTTTTTTCTTATAGGGTATATAGCGGCGGCTTGGCTTGTTTTTTTCGGAAAGGAAAATATCATCGTCATTCTTTCAGGCACCATTTTCTTTTTTGGTGCCGTCTTTGTATTTATAGTTGTCCGTACCGGATTTACAACCTTAAGCGATTTTAACATAGCCGAAATTGAAATTAGAAAGCAGAACAAGCTGCTGGCAGACCAGAAGGTCGAGGTCGAGCACAAGAACCGCGAGATCGAGGCCTCCAAGCTGATGTTGGAGAATCGGGTGCAGCAGCGCACCGATGCGCTGCGTGCCAGTGAAGCGCAGTTGCGCCAGATCAGCGAGAACATGGCGGAAGGCGTGATCACCACGACGACGGAGAACATCGTGCTTGAGGCCAATAGGGCTGCGCTGCGGCTCTTCGGCTATGAAAAAACAGAGCTCATAGGCCGCGACGTTTCGGAACTGGTACCCGAACGCCACCGCCGCCAGTACAAGGACACCATCGCGGTGTTGGCGGCGCAGCCCGAAGCCTTCAGGATACCCGGCCGCGAAATGCGCAGCCTGCGCAGGGACGGCAGCGAATTTATGGCGAGCATGTCGTTTTCTGACGTTCAGGTGGGCGGCCGGCGCCTGTTCACGGCGATGATTGTGGACATCACCGAGCGCAAGCGCATTGACCGCATGAAAACCGAGTTCATCGCAACGGTCAGCCACGAGTTGCGCACACCGCTGACCTCGATCCGCGGTTCGCTGGGGCTGATTGCCGGCGGTGTGGCCGGTGAGCTGCCCGAGGCCGTGAAGAACCTGGTGGGCATTGCCAAGAACAACTGCGAGCGCCTGGTCCGGCTGATCAACGACATCCTGGACATCGAAAAAATAGAGTCCGGCAAGATGCGCCTGAGCCTGCAGGTCGTCGACATCATGCCGGTAGTCGAGCAGGCGCTGGCCGCCAACGAAGGTTTCGCAGGCCAATACCGTGTGACGGTGCTGTTGCGGGCGCCTGATGTGCCGCTGGAGGTGCGCATTGACAGCGACCGCCTGAGCCAGGTGCTGACCAATCTACTGTCCAATGCTGTGAAATTTTCATCGCCGGAAAGTGTGGTGGAAGTGAGGGTGTCGCGCGTGGCCCAATGCGTGCGGGTGGAAGTGGCAGACCACGGCCCCGGTATTCCGGATGAATTTCGCAGCCGTATCTTCCAGAAATTTTCGCAAGCGGATTCTTCCGACACCCGGCCAAAAGGCGGGACAGGTCTTGGGCTCAACATTTCCAGGGCGCTGGTCGAGCAGATGAACGGTGCTATCGGCTTTGACAGCCAGGTCGGTGCTGGCACCACGTTCTTTTTCGAGCTGCCCGAATGGAAGGAGCCGGCGATCCTGCCGCCGCCTTTGAGGGTCCAGGCTGCCGCATCCTCCAGGCCTTGCATCCTGATTTGCGAGGACGATCCCGACGTTGCCAGCCTCATCAGCATGATGCTGGGCAATGCCGGTTTTGAAACCGAGATGGCGCATAGCGCGGAGCAAGCTTTGGCCTGCCTCGCGCGCAACAGCTACGATGCCGTGACAGTGGACCTGAAGCTGCCCGGCCAAAGCGGGGCAGCTTTCATCAGTGCGCTGCGCGACGACGAAAGAACACGACACCTGCCGGTCGTGGTGATCTCGGCCATGGCTGAGGAAGGGCGGTTGCAGTTCAGCCAGAAATCGCAAACGGTCTCGGATTGGCTTGAAAAACCGATCGATGAGAACCGGCTGATCCTCAGCGTGCGCCGGGCCGTCGCAGGCGTGGAGAGCGGCAAGCCGCGCTTGCTGCACGTGGAAGACGATCCCGATATTCAGCGCATCGTCGCCGCGATTACCGGGGAGTTTGCGAATTTCGAATTTGCGGCCACACTCGATGATGCCCGGGCCCGGCTGCGCGAGCAGCGTTTTGACCTGGTGCTGCTGGACCTCGCGGTGGGTAAGGACTCGGGCTGGGACCTGTTCTTGGATATCGATGCGCTCGATCCGCGGCCACCGGTGATTGTGTTTTCGGCCAGCGACGTGCACCCGCCCGACGGCAAACAGACCGAAGCGGTTCTGCTCAAAGCCCGCACATCCAACACCGAGCTGTTGAATACCATCCAGCGTGCGCTCCAGATTTCCGGAACCCCTGGCCCCAGCCGACCCAAACCCTGAATTGACCCGGGGACAGGAAATCCAAAGACTTTTCAGCACGCCCGAAAGCACGCCGGAGAGGAGTTGCAGGCGGCAGCCCAGTAGACTAGGCAGTCGAACTGCATCATCTCTCGAAGCAGCCAGGCGCCATCTAGCGAGAGTAAGCCCTTGGCGAGAACGGCGAATGGTTGGTTATCGTGCACTGGCGCTCAGTCGCTGCGACGATGGCCTCAATGTATTCCTTGCGAACTGCCCCTGCTGCAAAGCAGTTCATGTCGATGATCGATGTGACTACGATGCGCATGAATTCTTAGCCCCGCGCGCGGATGGCCGCGACAAGCTGGCCGCAGATATCGGCGTTGATCTCGTTGGCGTGCATCAGCAGGGCTTTCAATCGCGCATGCCGCTGGCGCGGCCAGCAACACCAGTGCGGCAGCCAGGGGACGACTAAGCCAACGCTTACGCCACCTTGGCCCCGGTAACGATTATTTGCCCGCGGCGTTTCATCCTTCAACGCCGACTTCGTCGCCGGCAAGCACCGCCGTGATGGCAACATCCGCCGTTACGTTGCCGATGGTGCGGAAGATATCGGGAATCGATTCCACGGCCAATAGCAAGGGCAGCATGCCAACGGGTACGCCCATGGCCAGGCAGATGGGCGCGATGGAGGCAAAGAAGCTGACCTGTCCCGGCAGCCCGACCGAGGCCAGGCTCATCAGCAAGGCGATCAGGGCGCCAATGGCGTAGTGCATGAAGCCCAGCTCCACGCCGAACAGCGAGGCCGAGTACAGCACCACGGCCAGGTTGGCGACCGGGCTGGTAAAGCGGAATACCGATACGGCCAACGGCAGCACCATCGCCGTGACATGCGGCGCGATGCCCAGTTGGCGCGTGGATTCGACCATCGCGGGGAGCGATGCCAGTGAACTCTGGGTGCTGGTGGCCACCGCCTGGGCGGGTGCAACCGCGCGAGCAAAGGCGCCAAGCGGGACGCGCGTGGCCAGCATGACGGCGGGGTAGATCAGGGCGATCAGCAAGACCTGCACGACGATCAGCAGGATCAGATAGTGCGCGAGCGCACCGGCAACCGCGATGCCGACGCGGGCTCCAACCACGTACGCCAGCGCGAACACGCCGATCGGCGCGATCAGGATCACCCAGTGCACGATTACCATCATCGCTTCCACGACGGCTTCGAAAAAATTGACCAGCACGGTCATTTGCAGCCGGGCCAGGCGGGTGATGGCGAAGCCGAACAACAGCGCGAACAGGACCAGCGGCAGCATCTCGCCATCGGCGGCTGCTTTTACCGGATTGGTCGGGATGATGGCGCCCAGCCATTCCGACAGCGGCGCTACCGACGGCACGATCGTGTCGCTGCTGGCCAGGCTCGCACGCAGCGCTTGGGCGGCATCAGCTGGAATGGGCCACATTGCAAGGAAGCCTTCTACCGCGACCTGGCCGAACACCGCGGCCGACAGCAACACCAGCACGAACAACAGCAGCGAGCGCGCGGCAAGTCCACCTGCGGAGGCTGTCG
>JBKJRR010000048.1:0-7329 GCA_046594635.1 Burkholderiaceae bacterium | reverse complement strand
GCACGATGTCCTCGGCGTCTTTATGAAGAACTGGGAAGACGACGATGACGACGAATATTGCTCCTCGCGTGAAGACTGGGTCGATGCAGTCAGCGTCGCCGAGGTGATTGGCATCGAAATCGAGCAGGTCAACTTCGCGCGCGAATACAAGGATCGCGTGTTCGCGCACTTTCTGGAAGAGTATCGCGCGGGCCGGACGCCGAATCCCGACGTGCTGTGCAACAACGAAATCAAGTTCGCCGCCTTTCTCGATCATGCGCTAAAAGCTGGTGCGGATCGCATCGCGACCGGTCATTACGCGGGCGTGCGCGAAGTCGACGGCCTGTATCAGTTGTTGAAGGCAGAGGACGGCACCAAGGACCAGAGTTATTTCCTGCACCGGCTGAACCAGGCCCAGCTGTCGAAGACGCTTTTCCCTGTGGGCGAATTGCACAAGACCGAGGTGCGCCGCATTGCCACCGAGATTGGCCTGCCCAATGCGAAGAAGAAGGACTCCACCGGAATCTGCTTCATTGGCGAGCGGCCATTTCGCGAGTTCCTCAATCGATACATATCCGGCGCGCCGGGCCCTATCAAGGACGAACGCGGGCGTGTGCTCGGTGAGCATGTCGGGCTGAGTTTCTACACCATTGGCCAGCGACAGGGCTTGGGCATCGGTGGTGTGCGCGAAAAAGGCGCGCAGCGCGGCGGTGGCGATCATGCACCCTGGTTCGTTGCGCGCAAGGACCTCGAGAAGAACATCCTTTGGGTGGTGCAGGGGCACGACCACCCGTGGTTGTTATACGGGCAGTTGCATGCTGCTGACGCCAGTTGGGTCAGCGGCCAGTCGCCGCGATCGGGCGAATTTTCCGCCAAGGCGCGTTACCGCCAAAACGATGCTGCCTGCCGACTGGCGCCGGACACGGCGGCGCCGCATGTGGCCTTCGCCCTGACTTTCCCGGATGCCCAGTGGGCTGTCACGTCGGGCCAGTCGGCGGTGTTGTATGACGGTGACGTGTGTTTGGGAGGTGGCGTGATCGACGCCGCACAAACCCTGGCCGCCCGAGGCGTCAGCGACTTGGGGGAAGGGTAGGTCGCTCCCCGGGAACGTGGCTGGCCGTCGCGGCCCGCCGAAAACACGAATCAGAACGGAATATCGTCGTCCATGTCGTCGAACCCACTCGACGGCTGCTTGGCCGCGGCAGGGGCGGGTGGCCGCGGAGCCGGCGCCTGCTGCTGGCGTGGCGGCGCACTGGGGCGCGCGGAATAACCCTCGTTGTCGCCATCGTGGCCACCACCCGGGTCGCCCATGCCTTCGCGGCCGCCGAGCATCTGCATTTCGTTGGCGATGATGTCGGTGGCGTACTTTTCGACGCCATCCTTGTCGGTGTACTTGCGGGTCTTCAGCCGGCCTTCCACATAGACCGAGCGGCCCTTTTTCAGGTACTGGCCGACGATCTCGGCCAGCTTGCCGAAGAAGGTGACCCGGTGCCATTCGGTCTCTTCAACCATGTTGCCATCCTTGCCCTTGTACTTGCTGCTGGTGGCAATGGCGATATTGGCCACCGGGTCGCCGCTGGGCAGATAGCGGATTTCGGGGTCGCGGCCGAGGTTGCCGACCAGGATGACTTTGTTGACGGATGCCATAAACAGTGCTCCACGTAAGAATTGGGACATTATCAGCCTATCGCGTCACGGTATGGCAAGGCACGACCGCGTGGCATCCTCTCGATGATGGAGCCTCCGGCATGTTGGTGCCGGTGGGCCGCAACGGACCCTGACCGTTGTCGCGCAGCCTGCCCCAATGTGTGCCGGACTGCGGCCACGCGGTCAACTTGCAACAAATCGCCGGTTTCGCCTCCAGAATTCGCCGTCAAGGGAGGGGCATGACATCGGAGGCCAAAGCCGGGCAAAGCATTGATGCGCTGCTGACGCAGGCCGGCTGGCATGGGCGAGCTACCAAATTGCCGATGACTCCCCCCAATTGCCAATCAACGCCCCCAATGGGACCGATTGGCGGGACTGTCGCCATATGCCAGGGTCCTGTTACTGTTGCCGCTGGCGGCATGTGTGATCAATTTTTTCCCTTGGCGGCGCCGATGACATTTTCACAGTACAACATACTGAGCCAATTTGGTGGAAGCATTTGCAAAAATGCCTGCTCCATGAGGGAACTGCGGCAAGATATGAATACCAGTCCGACGCCATTTCGCACGAAAATGAGATCGTCACGGAGACCCAACATGAACGCCGACATAACCATTGAATCGGCCACGTTGCGGTTTGACGGTGAGCGCTTCAAAGGCCAGTCGTTATCGAAGGACGGTTTTCGCCCGAAGATGGGTCGAAAGTGCTGGATGCGCTACGGCAACACCGGTCAGCTCGTCTCAAGGTGAACGGTGTCGGCGAGTTCGGAACAGCGGATCGGTTGTCGAAGCGCTTTTCGAGGATCGATCAGGTTGAGCTTGTTTCAGACGAAGGCGGTTATGACGAATCGGTCGCGCCCATTTGGGAGCAACTCAGCGCGATAGGGCAGCAGGCGCCGCCATCTGCCTGGGAGGCGGTTCCGACCGACCTGTCAGTGCGGTTGGATGAAATCTTCTACGGCGCCGGAGCGGCGCGCAAATGAAGGCGGTCTTTGCCGACACGGGCTACTGGATAGCGACGCTCAACCCGAAGGACGATTGGCATGGCCGAGCCATCGACACCCCACGTGCCCTTGGTAAATTCCGCTTGATCACCACGGAAATGGTTCTGGACGAATTTCTGGCTGCCTTGTCGAAAGTGCCGGTGCATGCCTTGGCGATCAGAGGCGCAGATGCGATCCGCAACAACCCGAACACCGAAGTCGTTCCGCAGACATCGATTCAGTGCAGCGAGGCGTTCAGCTTGTACTTGAGTGCTGCGGCGCCCCGATTGCGGGGTCCAGTCACAACGGTGCGTTGCTTGATTCCCCGTCGCGCATGTCTGGACAAGAGACGCGTTGGGTACTAAAGCAAGGATTCCTTACTTTCGACCTTTCGCCATGCTTGCCAAAATCACCGCCAAGAATCAGCTGACGCTGCCCAAGAGCGTGACCCAGGCGGTTGGCGCCGCGGAATATGTCGAGGTGGAGATTCGCGCTGGGCAGATCATTCTGACTCCGGTGCGCATCCAGCGCGGGGACGCCGTGCGGGCCAAACTGCTTGCATTGAGGCTGGGGGATACCGACATCGCTGATGCCGTTCGCTGGGCCAGATCGACTGCGCCTGAGCCTGTGCTGGCAGCCGAGCCAGCAGCGGCCTATGGCAAGACCACAGACGACACCAAGGCCAAATCAAGAGCCAAGCCCCGTAAATGAGCGCCGCGCCGGGCCGCCCCAAGCAAGCGCGCACCGCAGCCCGCAGGGCGGAGGTGATCCTGTGATGAGCGCCGCGCCGGGCCGCCCCAAGCAAGCGCGCACCGCAGCCCGCAGGGCAAAGGTACTCCGTTGAACACATCCCTGCGGGCGGTGCTCGACACTAATGTGGTGCTGTCGGCCTTGGTATTTGGTGTGGGCCCAGCCGGTCGCCTGCGGCTGGCTTGGCAGCAGCAGGCGTTCGTACCGCTGGCAAGCAGCGCCACCGTAAAGGAACTGGTGCGGGTGCTGGCTTGTCCGAAGTTCCGCCTCTCGTTACCGGAGCAGGAAGAGTTGCTGGCTGACTATCTGCCTTATGCTGAACTGGTGCACATTTCCACGCCGGCGCCTTGGGTGCCAGATTGCCTCGACCCCTTGGATCTGCCGTTCATGCAGCTGGCCGTGGCCGGCAAGGCGCAGGTGCTGGTATCGGGTGACCGGGACTTGCAGGTCCTCGCGTTCGAATTCGAGAGGCTCTGCGATTGCCGTATTGTGAATCTGGCTACTTTTCTCCACGTTTGAGCAGGAATCATGAACGCCGCCACCTTCGCGCCATTGCGCTTGAGTGGGGGCCACGAAATGCTTATAGTTCGACCATGTTCACAAAACGTGAACATATTGAATTATTGAACAAATGACCTATCCGCATCCCCTTGTCAAGCGCATCAAGGCCCAGTTGAAACAGCTGGGTGTGGATGCCACCGTGATGACGCCACCGCCCGCGAAGCCGCGGTTTCCCGACGACGGGTGGCTGCGTATCACAGGGGGCGGTGCTTCGGTGGACTACGTGGTCGAAGTCAAGACCAGGCTGGCGCCCGCAAGCCTGGGTGCTGCGACGATGCAACTGCAGCACGCGGCGAAGGTCACCGGCCATCCTGCATTGCTGGTCACCGAGTACGTCACGCCGCCCATGGCGGAAAAACTGCGCGACCAGAAGCAGCAGTTTGCCGACGCGGCCGGCAACGCTTACCTGGACGCGCGAGGCCTGCACATCATGGTCATGGGCCGCAAGCCACCAGCAACACACACCAATACCAGCGCCGGCAAAGCCTATACGAGCGTTGGCCTAAAGGTCATGTTCGCGTTGCTGTGCGATCCAGCGCTCGCCAATTCAACACAACGCGCCATCGCAGCCAGCGCCGGTGTCGCTTTGGGCTCCATTCCGGCTGTGCTAGCAGACCTGCAGCAAGCCGGCCACCTGGCAGAGCTGAAAAAGGGCAGGCGGTTGGCTGCCGACAAGCGCTTGCTGGACGAATGGGCGCTTACCTATGCCCGCCGACTCCGCGCCAAGGCCTTGCAGGCCACTTTCACGGTCAAGGATTTCGACGCCTGGCCGCAATGGACGATAGAGGCGCCCGCGGCATTGTGGGGCGGTGAGCCGGCCGCACAACTGCTGGTGCCCTATCTGCGCCCCGGCGTTCTCACGCTGTACGCCGAGAAGATCCCGCCGCGCCTGCTCGTTGCGCAGCGGATGATCAAGGTTAGCCAAACGGTGGACGGGCAGGGCGTACTGGAGTGGCGCAAGCCGTTCTGGGGCCAGTTGCCGGCCGCACCGCGCCCCGACACCGTGCATCCGGTGCTGGTCTACGCCGACCTGTTGGCAACCGGCGACGCCCGCTGCATCGAGACGGCACAAATCGTGTATGGCACCCATCTTGCTCGACTTCTCCCAGAGGCCTGAACTGGGCCAACGTGCCCGCGTCATTGCGGACGTGGAGGCCGCAGCAGCACCCATGGGCGTCGCCCCGTTGATCGTGGGCGCGTTCGCACGCGACCTGCATCTGCAATACCAACATGGCATTGCGATGCAGCGCCAGACACAAGATATCGACTTTGCGCTGGCGGTGCCCGATTGGGCTACTTTTGAAACCCTGCGCGCGCAGTTGATAAGTGGTGAACGGTTCACGGCATACGCGAACATCGCTCACCGGCTGCGGCACCACACCGGCATGCCTGTGGATCTGGTTCCATTTGGCGGCATCGAACTGGCCGATCGCACCATCGCCTGGCCCCCGCAAGGCGCGTCGGTGATGGACGTCTTCGGCTTTCGCGAAGGGCTGGCCGATGCGCAGCCCGTGGTGTTTTCAGGGGGCATCCGCTCGCGTGCGGTCTCCCTTGCGGCCTTGGCCGTGCTGAAAATAGTCTGCTGGCACGACCGCCACTACGAGGCACCGCGCAAGGACGCGTATGACCTGCATTTGATTCTGCGCCACTACCTGGCAGCAGGCAACGAGCCGCGTCTGTGGAGCGAATTCGTCGAGTGGACCCAACACGACGATTTCGACTACGAGCGTTCACGGCCCCGCATGCTCGGACGGGACATAGCCCAATTGCTGAACCAGGACGGACTGGCACAAGTAGCCAGGATAATTTCAGATCAAACCGATCCCGCTTCGTCGGGCCGACCGCCCACGGAAATGAACCCGGCCGACCCGGATCGCGCTATCGCCTGGCTCGATGCGCTGGTCCATGCCATGCACAAAAAACCAGAACACCCATGAACTCCGCCACCATCGTCCAGAAACGCTGGAACTACTGCACCGTGCTGCGCGACGACGGCAGCACCGAGAAGGACGTGATCGAGCGCGACGACTTCTGGGCCACCACGTCGAACAAGCAACTCAACTTTGTGCAGCACATCAAGACGCTGCTCAGGCAACACGGTCGTGCCGCGGTGGTGTTGCCCGGCAACGTGTTGTTCGAAGGCGGCGCTGGCGAGACCATCCGCAAGAAGCTGCTGCACGAATGCGACGTGTACATCTTGCTGCGTCTGCCTGCCGGCCTGTTCTACGCCCAGGGCGTCAAGGCCAACGTGTTGTTCTTCGAGCGCAAGCCGGCCAGCGAGACACCCTGGACGAAGAAGCTGTGGATCTACGACCTGCGTACCAACCAGCACTTCACGCTCAAGACCAACCCGCTCAAGCGCGCGCACCTGGACGAGTTCGTGCAGCTGTACAACCCGGCCAACCGCCGCGACCGAAAACCAAGCTGGAGCGCTGAGCAGCCGGACGGCCGTTGGCGCGGCTACGATTGCAACGAACTGATCGCCCGCGACAAGGCCAGCCTAGACATCTTCTGGCTCAAGGACGATGCGCTGGCTGACAACGACAACCTGCCGCCGCCAGATGTGATCGCGCAGGAGATCGTCGATGATCTGGAGGCGGCACTGGAGCAGTTCCGGCTAATTGCCGCCGACTTCCAATCGGTAGATTCGACTCGCTGACAAGCCGTGGCGGCCCGAGCGACCGATCCGTTACCACCCATCCCCGAGCATCCAGGAACCCCGACCATGACCCAGCCGCGCAAAGTCCTGTTCATTTCCGCCGACCAGTGGCGCGCCGAATGCCTGTCGGCCGTTGGCCACCCGGTCGTCAAGACGCCGCACCTGGACGCGCTGGCGCGTGACGGCGTATTGTTCAAGAAACATTTCACGGTGACCGCGCCGTGTGGCCCCGCACGTAGCAGCCTGCAGACCGGGCTGTATCTGATGAATCACCGATCGGGGCGCAACGGCACCCCGCTGGATCGGCGCCATACCAATATCGCGCAGGAGGTGCGCAAGGCCGGCATCGACCCGATGTTGTTCGGTTACACCGACACGTCCCAAGACCCGCGCGGTCTGGCGCCGAACGACCCGGCGCTGCGCACTTTCGAGGGTCCACTGCCCGGTTACCACATTGGTTTGCTGTTCCCCGACTACATGGCGGCGTGGATGAACGACCTGCGCGCCAAGGGTTACCGCTTTGAGGGTCGGCATGATGTCTACCAGCCACGCCCGGGCTTTGACAAGCCAGAGAACCGCGGCCACCGTTTCATACCGACCCTGTACAAGGCCGAAGACAGCGACACGAATTTCATGGTCAGCCGGGTCATCGAATGGCTGGGCGACCATCGCCAGGACGACTGGTTCATGCATTGCGTTTTCCTGCGCCCACATCCGCCGGTGATCGCACCTGAACCCTACAACGCCTTGT
>JBKJRR010000116.1:0-19908 GCA_046594635.1 Burkholderiaceae bacterium | reverse complement strand
TCGGTGTAGCGGTCTTCGAGTTCCGAGGTCATCAACACCGTGACACCCAGGCTCGAAAGCGCCGCAACCATGCGGAACAGCGATTCGCGGAAATCCTCGCGAAAGGTCGGCGCCACCGCGAGCTCGAAACCCGATAGCGAGTCGATCACCACGCGCCTGGCCTGCATGCGGCGGATCATGCCGATCAGGTGGTGCACGATTTCGTCGATCGACAGGTCCAGCGAGCGTGTGTTGATCAGGCCGATGGTCCCGGCTCGCACCATGTCGTCGATCGCCGGGTTCAATGACTGACTGGGCGTCTGCTCAAAAGCCACCATGACACCCGCCTCGCCACGGCGCGCACCTTCGGCCAGGAAGGCGGTGGCCAGCAGGGTCTTGCCTGAGCCCGACGGCCCGGCCACCAGCAAGGAAAAGCCCGAGGGCAGACCACCGCCCAGCATGTCGTCGAGCAGGGGTACCCCCATGGCCATGCGTTGCCCGCCGCGCGGCGCGCGGTTACTGTCGGCCGCTTTTCCTGAATCGTCGCGCACGATCGCCGACGGGAAGATCTCGATACCCGCGTTGGTGATGCGAAAGGTATGCACGCCAGGGCTGGTGGCCTGGCCCCGCATCTTGAGGACCTGGATCTGGCGCACCATCGAGTTGCGGTGCACGCTCTGGCGCAGCGCCAGCAGGCCGTCGGCGACGGTGAATACCGGATGGTCCTCGGCTGACGAATGGTATTCGCCGATCAGGAAAGTGGTGGCCTGCGAGGCACTGAGCTGCACCCCGAGTTGCTGCACGAAGTGCTGCAGGTCGAGCGACTGTGCGCCGGCCCGGGCCGCGCCCCGCATGACCGCACGGAACGAGTCCACGAATACCAACGCCGGCGACGCGGCCTGCACCTCCCGCGTGATACGTGCCAACACCTGTTCGAAGTCGCCGTTGGCCAGCTCGTCGCTGAGGTTGATGAAGCGCACCGCGGCACCGATGCGGGTATTGTCAAAAAAACTGAACTGCTGCTGGTAGCGCAGCATCTTCAGCGGCGGCTCACCCAGCACGGTGAGGAACAGCGCGGGTCGCTCGGGGGTGGCGAGCGCGAACATGATCTGGTGCGCCAACGTGGTCTTGCCCGAACCTGGCGCCCCGGTGATCAGATTGAACGACAACTCGGGCAGGCCACCGCCCAGGATCGCGTCGAGTCCGGGAACACCTGTGGCGAGTCGGCGGATGGTGACTGTCTGGTTCATGCTTGCCTATGGGCTTATGCTTGTGCTGATACGGGTTCTTTTGATGGTGCGTGGGTGTCACCGACGGACCAGTCGGCACCAAGCAGGCGCGCTGTCAACGATTCGCCGACCATGCCCGTCAGCAGCCCGGTGACGGTGAGCAGCAAGGTCTCGCCCGCGTCGCTGGCTTCGGCTGCGCTGCGACCTGCCAGGCAGGTCTGGAGCAATTCCAGTGGTACGACGCTGTTGCCGTCGACGGCACTTGGCAGCCAAGGAAAGCGCCGGGCGGTGAGATGCAGCGCCCGGTTGAACAATACGTCGACGCCGCGTGCGCCGATCACCGGCTCGAGTTGCCCTGCCGTCTGCTGCCACAGTCCGAAGAAGGCGGCGGCGTGGACGATGGCACCCGAGCCCGCCGCAACATTGCGACGCAGCATCTGGCGCAGCGCCAGGCGGCGTGTGTCGTCATCGCTGTCTGTCATGGTTTTGCTCCCGGGCGCTGCGCCGACCCGGACGGTCGCTGCTGAGGTCAAGCTGACCCGTCGAGTAACCAGTGTCAACGCCGCGGGCCGGCAAGGTCTGTTCGCTAGGGCACATAAAGCAAGGCCCGTCGCCCCGTCCACACGAACGGCCGTTGCCGGCTTCGGGCGATTTGTGCACGGTTGCGCCCCCTGAGGCCGACGAACGCATTTCAGCGCCTGCAGCAATGGCGTCGACGCTCACAAATGGGCCCTGCTTTGCACGTAGGCGGCCAGCGCGTAAATGTCAGGCGTCGCTAGATGTTGTCGCCGCTTGTCGTCGAAAACGATCAGACCGAGCTCGACCAGGCGGCTGAACGAGCGGCTCACTGTCTCCAGTCTCATTCCCAGGTGGTTGCCGATCTCCGCGCGGGTCAAGAGCAAAGCCATGTTGTCGCTTCGCAGATCGCGCAGCGCCAGTGCCTGTACCCAGGTGCGCAGGAAATCGGCCAGCCGCGCGTCGGCGGGCAACGTGGCCAAGGCGACGCGCCATCTGTGTTGGCTCGCCAGCTGGCTGCCCATGGCGATGTACAGCGCACGCGCCAATTCAGGTA
Organism: Burkholderiaceae bacterium; assembly: GCA_046594635.1. GTDB lineage: Bacteria > Pseudomonadota > Gammaproteobacteria > Burkholderiales > Burkholderiaceae_C > CAISIP01. Next base: position 17,628 of record JBKJRR010000116.1, on the reverse strand, counting down.
CGCGCTCGGCGGTCTGCAGCAGCACGGCGTAACAAACGGTCCAGACTTCGCTGGTGTCCATCGCGTAGCCGTTGCTGGCGCAGTAGCCGCTGGCAATGCCATCGAAGCCGACCCAGTCGCCGGTGAGGTGCAGACCGACGACTTGCTGGCGGCCGCAGGCGGCCACGACCAAGGTCTTGACGGCGCCAAAGTGCACCAGGTGCAGGCCGCTGAAGGCGTCACCGGCTGTCTGCACCGGATCGCCGACGTGCAGGCTGCGCAACTTGAACGGCATGTGGCGCTCGATCAGGCACAGAGACTCGCGCCAGCGCGGCGTCGGCGACTCGACCGGACGCGGCGGCGTGACCACCGGCGCCCAGAAGGCAGGTCCAGGAGCCACACCCACAAACCCAGCGGGAAGGTGATGCACGCGATTGAGTAATTCCAGCATTCCCGCTTGTAGTGGTTTCGCGAATTTACGTCTGTACGCTGGCGCACACGGCCGCGGCGCACAGGCGACAACGACGCGGTCCCGGCGCGCGCCACGGAGTATTAGCGCCGGTACACAAAAAGCCGTGCCAGACGTGCGGCCAGCGTGCGCCGGCGCACAGACACCCCGACACCGACGCGCGCACCATGTAACTGGCGCTTCGGGCGGCCCGCCCGGCACACCCAGGGAGAAACCACGTTGACTGATTCACGCAAAATCCTCGGCATTGCAGGCAGCCTGCGCAAGGCCTCGTACAACCGTCTTGCGCTTTTCGCGGCGCAAGACCTGTTGCCCGCCGGTGTGCAGCTCGACATCGTCGGACTGGACGCTCTGGCGCCCTTCAACCAGGACACAGAGTCGTCGCCTACGCCGGCGCTGGTGGCGTTCAAGAAAGCGATCCGCGCGGCCGACGCCATCCTGTTTGCGACACCGGAGTACAACTACGGCGTTCCCGGTGTGCTCAAGAACGCGATCGACTGCGCATCGCGTCCTTATGGTGACAGCGCCTGGGTCGGCAAGCCGGTGGCAGTGATGGGCGCCTCGACAGGTCTGTTTGGCACCGTGCGCGCGCAACTTCAGTTACGCCAAAGCTTCGTGTTCCTGAACATGCACCCGGTCAATCAGCCCGAGGTGATGATCGGCAATGCTGCCAAAGCCTTCGATGCCCAGGGCAAGCTGGTGGATGAAACCAGTCTCAAGCTGCTGCGCCAGCTGATGCAGAACCTTGTGAGCGCCATCGGCGCCGTACAGGCTCCAGACCGTCATCCATTGAAAAGAGCCGCATGACATTCCATCAAGACATTGCTGCCATCCAAGCCGCAATGACCGGGTGCAGCGCCACCGGCGGTGCCGACAAAACGCTGGCCCCGGCAGCGCCCGGCCTGCGCGAAGGCCGTCGGATGTTCGATTCACTGTATGCGCAGTTCGATGCTCACAGCGGACCGTCCGTGGCTTGCCTGTCGATGGGGGATTCGCCCCCGCGACGCGCGTCACGGGCCGACAGCGTGATTCAATGAAAAGTTTCCCCATTGTTTGCGTCGGTGGGTCCGCCGGTGGGCTGGACGCATATATCAGTTTGCTGAAACATCTTCCGGCTGACATGGGCGTCGCAGTCGTCATCGTGAACCACATCACTGTTATGCCGACCCAGCTGCACGAGGTGCTTGCGCGCTTCACCTCGATGCCGGTTGACCTCATCACGGAAAACATGCGGGTTGAGCCAGATCGTGTATTTGTCATTCCGGCCAACCGGGACTTGCACCTGGAGCACGGAGTTTTTCATATGAAACCCATCTCCAAGCCCCACGGGTGGCCGGACGTCATCACGGTGTTCCTGCGTTCATTGGCGCAAAACTGGCACGGGCAGTTGATCGCCGTGATCGTATCCGGCTACGATGGAGACGGAGCCGACGCACTATGTGGCATCAGGAACATCGGTGGCATCACGATCGCGCAAAAACCAAGCACGGCGGTACAACCCGACATGCCGAAAAGCGCCATTGCAAGCGGTTGTATCGATCTTGTTTTGTCGGCTGAGGACATCGGCAAGGAAATCAGCCGGATCGTAGGCCTGAATGCCCACCGGATGGACAGTTGAATTGAGGTTTATCAACTCCCTCGGTGCCGGCAAGCGTGAAAATCGTATCCATCGCGAATATGATCTCAGTCACACCTTTTCCGAACGACCCGATATCCCACCTCATGGCCACTCCCAAAGAAAGCGCCAGTACTGCGGGGCAATTGCGCACCGTTGCTGAAGACCGGCTTAAAAGCGGCACAGCACCGTTCACCCAGGGCTGGCCCAGCAGTGCGCAGACACTGGCACTGCTGCATAGCCTGGCCAGTGATCCCGCAAAAGCTACCGACGCGCTCAAGCTGCTGCATGAATTGCAGGTGCATCAGGTGGAACTGGACCTTCAGCACGAACAAATGGAGCAGGAGCGCCTGCTTTACGCACAATCCCTGGAGGCCTACATCGAACTATTCGAATCTGCGCCTTGTGCTTATCTGACGCTGGATTTTGAAGGCAGGTTACTGGACGCCAGTCGCGTCGGCGCCGAGTGGCTCGGGGCGCCGCGAGACGAGTGGCTCCGACGTCAGGTCTGGACGTTCTTTGCGCCCGAAAGTCGCCTGACGATTCAAAATGCGCTCGGGCATCTGCGCGCGGGCAGCGCCATCACAACGTTCACGGCCCGGCCCGCTGCTGGCGGTAACGACGTGCAAGTAACGGCAACCGCCGCGCGTGACAAACGCCCTGTCCTGATGGCTTTCATGCCCGCCGAACGAACGCCTGGCAGCTGACAACGGCGTCTTGAGCTCTGGGCGGCTGTGCAGGGCTGCACGCCCCCATCGACCAAGGCGCATACTCCGCTGATGACACCTGCGCCTTTGCCACGTTTACCCGGCGATCGCGGGGCGGACGTACGCATTGTGGGAATTGGAGCTTCGGCCGGTGGCCTGCCGGCATTGGAGCAATTCTTGTCCCACGTGCCGCCCCGCTCTGGCCTCGCCTATGTGGTGGTGCAACATCTGGACCCGACCATCAAGGCCGTGTTGGCGGAGTTGCTGCAGCGCGTGACCACACTTCCCGTGCGCGAAGTGGTCGCGCAGATGCCTGTGACGCCCGACTGTGTCTATGTCATTCCGCCGAACACCGAACTCAGCGTGACGCATGGGGTTTTGCAACTCGCCAGGCCGGCTGAACCACGCGGCATGCGCCTGCCCATCAACGTGCTTTTTTCCTCGCTGGCGCGCGAGCAGGGCGCATCCGCCATTGGTGTGGTGCTGTCGGGCATGGGGTCGGACGGCACGCTGGGCCTGCTGGCCATCAAGGCCGTTGGCGGACTGTGCGTAGTGCAAGAGCCGGGCTCGGCGCAATTCGATTCGATGCCCAGCAGCGCCATCGCCGCACAGTGTGCCGATATCGTGGACCTGCCAGCCGCCATGCCGGCACGCATTGCGGCCTTCACGTCGCTGCATCAGAGCGCACTGGCCGCGCATGAAGTGCCAGCCAGCGCCACGGCGCCGACGCCGGCCGTGTCGCCCGCGAATGCACTGCAGGACATCTTTCACTTGCTGAAGCTGCGTACCCGGCATGACTTCTCGCTGTACAAACCGAGCACGGTGCAACGCCGTATCGAGCGTCGACAGGCAATCCATGGCCTGGCAACGCTGGTCGAGTACGCCCGGTTCCTGCACGCCAATGTCCAGGAGGTCGACCTGCTGTTCAAGGAATTGTTGATCGGCGTGACAGAATTTTTCCGCGATGCCGACGCTTGGCAGTACATGCGAGACAACGCCATTCCGGCATTGCTGGCACGCCGGGGAACGGAGACAAAACTGCGTGCCTGGGTCGTGGGTTGCTCTACCGGCGAAGAGGCCTACACGCTGGCCATGGTGTTCGCCGAGGCAGTTGACGGTCTGCCGGAACATCGGGATTGCAGCTTGCAGATATTCGCTTCCGACCTGAGTCCGGACGCGATCGCGACTGCGCGCCTGGGGCGGTATTCAGCGGCCGCCGTTGCCAACCTGTCACCCGATCGGCTGGCGCGCTTCTTCACGTTTCACAACGGCTTGTAGTGCGTCAGCAAGTCGATTCGCGACACGGTGCTTTTTGCGCAGCATGACGTGGTGCTCGACCCGCCGTTTACCAAGCTCGACATCCTGTGCTGCCGCAACGTGCTGATCTACTTCAACACTGCACTGCAGCGCCGCCTGCTGCCGCTGTTCCACTACAGTCTGCTTACGGGCGGCGTCCTGCTGCTGGGCAGCTCCGAGACAGCGGGGCCGTTCAACCGCCTGTTTGATCCCATTGAGTCCAAGCTGCGGGTCTACCTGCGCCAGAACCATGCCGTCGCCAAGAGCCCCGAGTTCCTGTTGCAGTCTTTTCCACCGCTGTCCAAGTTGCCCAAGGAGCCCGTTTTGCCCACTTCCACCAATCCGCCACAGCCCTCCGATTCGATGCAAAGTGCGGCCGAGCACGTCCTGCTTGAAGTGCACGCGCCACCGGCGGTGGTGGTCAATGCAGCAGGAGATATCGTCTTCATCAGTGGCCGCACCGGCCAGTACCTGGAGCCTGCATCCGGCAAGGTCAACTGGAACTTCCATGCCATGGTACGCGAGAACCTGCGTCTGCCCCTGGCCCAGGCCCTGAAACAGGTCCAGACCCAAAGTGAGCCGATATTCCTGCACAACCTGCCCCTGCAGACGAGCGGCGGCGTGCGCGCCGTGGACATCACGGTGCAGGCGCTGCGCGCAAATGCGGCACTGCAGGGCATGGTGATGATTGTCTTTCGCGACCTGCCGCCCGTGCACCCGCGCCGCAAGACCGCCGACGCCGTGCAGGCCGCTCAGGCCGGGGCACTGCAGCAACTTCGCGACGAAATCCAGACGCTGCGCGAAGAGACGCGCGCCTCCAAGGAGGAACTGCAATCGGCCAATGAAGAACTGCAATCCACCAACGAGGAGCTGCAGTCAACCAATGAGGAATTGACCACCTCCAAGGAAGAGATGCAGTCGATGAACGAGGAACTTCAGACGGTGAATACCGAGATGCAGACCAAACTGGACGACCTGGCGCTGGCCCAGAGCGATCTGAAGAATCTGCTCAACAGCACCAACATCGCCATACTGTTTCTGGACCAGCGCCTGAACGTGCGCCGATTCACCGACGGCGCCTCCAAGATCATCAACCTGCTTGAAAGCGATATTGGCCGGCCCTTGAGCCATCTGACCACCCGTTTGCAATACCCCGAACTGCATGAGGACGCCCTGGAGACCCTGCGCACGCTGGTGTTTTCCGAGAAACAGATCGTCAGCACCGACCAGCGCTGGTTCTCGGTGCGCATCATGCCTTACCGCAGGCTGGACAACGTCATCGACGGCGCCGTGATCACGTTCGTGGATATCACCGTGACAAAACAGCTCGAATCAAAGCTGCGCGCGGCGGCGCAGCCGTGACCGCCGTTGACGGCGGTCAACGCGCGATGGAATTCGGCAGCAGCCGGTCGTATTCCCGCTTGACCACGGCATAACACTCGCAGGCGCGTTTTTCGAGACCGGGCCGGTCGATCGCGGTGATGTGCCCGCGGCTGTAGCGAATCAGGCCGGCCTGCTGCAGCTTGAGCGCGCTTTCGGTCACGCTCTCGCGGCGCACGCCGAGCATGTTGGCAATCAGCTCCTGCGTCATCACCAGTACGTTGCCGTCCAGGCGATCAAGGCTCAGCAGCAGCCAGCGGCATAACTGCTGATCCAGCGAGTGGTGCCGATTGCAGACCGCCGTCTGGGCCATCTGTGTAATCAGCGCCTGGGTATAACGCAGCAACAGGTGCATTACCGATTGCGAGTGGTTGAACTCATCCTTGATCATCTGCGCGCTCAACCGGTAACCCTTGCCGGCGCTTTGCACCACGGCGCGGCTGGGCGTGGACCCGCCCCCCATGAAAATCGAGATGCCCACGATGCCTTCAAGGCCGACCACTGCAATCTCGGCCGAGGCCCCGTTTTCCATCACGTACAGGAGCGAGACGATGGCGGTGGTGGGGAAGAACACATGTGTGAGCGTCCCACCCGCTTCGTACAACACCTGACCCAGCGGCATATCCACCGGTTCGAGGTGGGCCTGCCAGCGGCGCCATTGGTCAGGCGGCAAAGCGGCCAGCAGGTGGTTGGTCTTGGGGTCGGGAGCGCTGGGGGTCATCGGGTCTCAGGGGTGAACACTACAAAAATTCGAATCGGTGTGTCAGACTATTTTTGACAGGCCCGTCAACGCTGCCAGGTAGTTTATCTTTTCGGCAACGGCGAACACAGCATTCCCTGCGCCGATGCCGCGCCAGCCAGGCGTGCGCTCACGGAAGCGGCATGTACTTTGTGCGCTGGCGCACAGACCCGACGCACCGCCAGCCCTAGCATGCCCCTTGCCTGACATCACCCGCCCGGCCTGGGCAAGTCCGCAGCATGAAACATCTACCCAACCATCCTGCCTGGAACACCGCCCGGTTCGGTGGCGGCACCGACACCTCACCGATCAAACTCGCCGCACCATGAGCGCACCTGCAGCACTGACGGGCAGTTCGTGACAGGTTCGGCAACGCTTGACAGCGTTGATCGCGCCTGGGTGATCTCCGCGGCGCTGCGAGTTCGATCGCGCCTCCCCGGTCTCCCTTCTCATTCGGAGTATCCTGAAACACTCACCTGCGGCGGCGAAGCTTCGCTTGCCGGATGGTGCGGCAAGGCGACCCCAGGAGCTTGTCTTTTCTCTGGAGGCCGACCCGCCCGATGATGCGCAGCACGAGATTTTTCACAACCATGGCCCGTTACGTCCGACCCTGGTGGGATCGACTGCGTGCCGGCGCATCAGAGGCCTCTGCCACGACCATCGATGAACCGCTGCGTGCCGAGCTCTTCAGCGCCGACCAGATGGCCCTGTATGGCAAGCGGCTGGCCGCGGCACATGTGGTGGCCGAGACCCAGTTGCCCGACCAGCTGCTGGCCAGACTGGCTTCCAACGCACGGGTACTGGTCGAACTGGGCAAACGGCTTGCTGCAACGTCCGATGTCGAGCGCCGCTTCACGCCGGCAGCGGAATGGTTGCTCGACAACTTTTACCTCATCGAGGAAGAAATCCGCACCGCGCGTCGGCACCTGCCCAAGGGCTACAGCCACGAGTTGCCGCGGCTCACGCTTGACCCGGACAATGGGGTGGCAGCCGGCCGGCCACGCGTTTACGACCTGGCATTGCAAGCCGTGGCACATGGCGACGGGCAGATCGGTCGCGGCTCGTTCAGTCGCTTCGTTGCGGCCTATCAGTCGATTCAGCCGCTGCTTGTGGGCGAGTTGTGGGCTTGCCCGATCATGCTGCGGCTGGCGCTGATCGAAAACCTTCGTCGCGTCGCTGTTCGCGTGGGCACCGCCCATGTCGAGCGGCAAACCGCAAGCATCTGGGCTGAACGCATGCTCGATGTGGCTGAAAGGGCACCCAGCGAACTGATCCTCGTCGTGGCCGACATGGCGCGCTCCAAGCCACTGCTGACCAGCGCCTTCGTGGCCGAGTTCACCCGGCGCCTGCAGGGACGGGGGGCAGGGCTTGCATTGCCGTTGACATGGATGGAGCAGCGCCTGGCCGAATCCAACTGCACAATTGAACAACTGGTGCAATTGGAGGGGCAGCAGCAGGCGGCCGGCCAGGTGTCGGTCAGCAACAGCATTGGCAGCTTGCGCCTGCTGGACGCCATCGACTGGCGCGAGTTCGTCGAGATGCACAGCAGCATCGAACATGTCTTGCGGGACGATCCCAGCGGCATCTATGCGCAAATGGATTTCAGCACCCGCGACAGCTACCGCCACGCGGTCGAGGCCATCGCAAAACGCTCGCCGTGCTCCGAGACCGAGGTGGCCCGCAGGGCGATCGAACTGTGCAACGCGCCGGCTGCGTCGCGCCAAGACGAAGCGGCCGACAGCGATCAGGAACGCCGGCAAGGCATCCGCCAGACCCATGTGGGATTTTTTCTGATCGGAGCCGGCCGCGTCGCGCTGGAGCAGGCTGTGGGCATGCGACAGTCCGTGCGGCTGAAGTGGGCGCGCAGCGCGCGTGCCAGGGCCTTGCCGCTGTACGCAGGCGCCATCGTGCTCGGTACCCTGGCACTGAGCGCCGGTGCGATGCTGGAGGTGCACCAGCAGGTGCTGTGGCCATGGTGGGGCGAAGTCGCCATGGTTGCGGTGCTGCTGATTGCCGGCAGCCAGCTCGTGGTCGCGCTCGTCAACTGGTTCGTGACCTTGATTGTCACACCGCAGCCCTTGCCGCGGATGGACTACGCGTTCGGCATCCCGCTCGAGTCACGCACGCTGGTGGTGGTGCCGACGATGCTCGGCAGCAGCGAAGGCGTCGAAGAGCTGGTGGACGCGCTGGAGGTGCGGTTCCTCGCCAATCGCGATGCGCGGCTGCATTTCGGCCTGCTCACTGATCTGCACGACGCAGACCAGGAGCATCTGCCCGGCGATGCGGAACTGGTCGAACTCGCCGCCACGCGCATTGCAGCGCTCAACGCGAAGTACAACGACGCGTCCGAGGCGCGTCGCAATGACGATTTCTTTCTGTTTCATCGTCCGCGTCGCTGGAACGCGCGCGAAAGCGTCTGGATGGGTCAGGAGCGCAAACGCGGCAAGCTCGCCGACCTCAATGCACTGTTGCGTGGGCGTGCAAGCGCAGGCGCAGGCGAGCGCTTCGAGCGCATCGTCGGTGACACGCGCGTGTTGTCCGCCGTGCGCTATGTGATCACGCTGGACACCGACACGCAACTGCCACGCGACGCTGCCGCGAAGTTCGTTGCCGCCATGGCGCATCCTTTGAATCGACCGCATTTCGGCCGCGGCGCGCAACGTGACATTGTGGTCCGGGGCTACGGCATCCTGCAGCCACGCGTGGCCCTGAGTCTGGCCAGCACCAACCGCAGCGGCTACGCAAGGTTGCATGGCGGCGAGGCCGGTATCGATCCGTATACGCGCGCCGTTTCCGATGTCTATCAGGATCTGTTTGGCGAAGGCTCTTTCGTCGGCAAGGGTATCTACGACGTCGATGTCTTCGAACGCGCGCTGGGTCACAGCATGCCCGATAACCGCATCCTGAGCCATGACCTGCTCGAAGGCTGCTACGCGCGCGCCGGCCTGCTCACCGAGGTGCAACTGCTCGAGGACGCGCCGATGCGCTACAGCGCCGATGTCGCGCGCCGCTATCGCTGGATTCGTGGCGACTGGCAGTTGCTGGGCTGGTTGCGTCGGCGACTGCACACGCTGCCGCAGACACCGCCCAATCCGCTGTCAATGCTGTCGCGCGCCAAGATTTTCGACAACCTGCGGCGCAGTCTCGCACCTGCTGCGCTGCTGCTGATGTTGCTGGTCGCGTGGGGCTTGATGCCACAACCTGGGCAATGGACCCTGCGCGTGCTCGCCGTGATTGCACTGGTGCCACTGAGCACCCATCTTGCGGCCTGGTTGCGCCTGCCGTTGCAGTACTGGCGCTCCGTGGAGCCGACAAGCGCTGCGGCGCCGTTCAGCAAGCAGGTTTGGAATCTGCTGCTGCAGACGCTGCAGACGCTGGCCTGCCTGCCCTACGAGGCAGCCTACAGTCTGGGAGCCATCTCGCGCACCTTGTGGCGCGTTCTGTTGTCCAAGCGCCGGCTGCTCGAATGGCGTCCGTCCGCCGATGTGCGCGTGGACACAGCACCGGGCAGCCTGCAGGACCTGCTGCTTGGCGCGCGCACCATGGCCTTCGGCCCGGCGCTGGCCATCGCCAGCGGCGCCGCGCTGGCGCTGCTGCGCCCCCAGGTGCTGGCGATCGCCGCACCTGTGCTGGTGTTGTGGTTGCTGTCGCCTCTGCTCGTTTGGTGGATCGACCGTCCGCTGCAGCGCAGGCATGCACCGCTGACAGCTACGCAAACCGTATTTCTGCGCCGGCTGGCGCGCCGCACCTGGGCATTCTTCGAGACCCATGTCGGCGCGGCGGACAACTACTTGCCACCCGACAACGTGCAGGAGCGTCCCGTGGCGCGCATTGCGCATCGGACCTCGCCAACCAATATCGGCTTCGCGCTGCTGGCCGCCCTGGCCGCGCGTGACTTCGGCTACGTGGGTACGCGCCAACTGCTCGCGCGCACGGACGCGACGCTACAGACCATGCAAGGCCTTGCGCGGCATCGCGGCCACTTTTTCAACTGGTACGACACGCAGACACTGCAGCCATTGCGACCGCATTACGTCTCGACCGTCGACAGCGGCAACCTCGCGGGGCAACTGCTGACCTTGCGTTCGGGTCTGCTGGCGCTTGCCGACGAGCCTATTCTGGCGCGCTGCTGGCGCGACGGTGTGGCTGATAGCTTTGGTGTACTTTGCGAGTCGCTCGCCCACGATCTGCCGACAAGGAATGCAGCCTTGCCGGCCGCACTCTCTGAGTTCAAGGGTCTGCTGCGACAGTATCGCGACGCTGCGCCGAGCACACTACGCGAATGGCACATGATGCTGGGCGCTCTGGATCGCGGCGCCATGGCGATCCTCCGATGCCTTGACACCGCCGCGTCGCCCAGCCCCGGGCCGATCGATCAAGCCGAGGCGAGCGACATCAATGACGATGACGCACTTTATTGGGCCCGCTTGTTACACCAGCAGTGCCACCAGGCGCACGGCGATGCGCAGGCACTCGCGCCAATGAATGCCAGCGGCGATGAAGGCCAAGGTGGTATTCCAACCCTGCGCCAGATCGCACAACGCGCAGTCGATGCAGGCAATTCAGGCCACACAGCTGACACGCACCCGGTTCCGCCCAGCGTGGACCTGGCGCAACGGCAGCTGCAAACCATCGACGCTCTCGCTGCACTTGCCGGCAAGCTGGCCGAGATGGAGCAGGACTTTCTCTACGATGATGCCCGCCACCTGATGACCATCGGCTACAACGTCGACGAACGGCGTGTCGACACGGGCTTTTACGACCTGCTCGCGTCCGAGGCCCGCCTGGGCGTCTTTGTGGCCATTGCGCAAGGTCAGGTCGGGCAGGAAAGCTGGTTCGCGCTGGGCCGCCTGCTGACCCGGGCCGCCGGCATTCCGGTGCTGCTTTCGTGGAGTGGCTCGATGTTCGAGTACCTGATGCCGATGCTGGTGATGCCGAGCTACGAGAACACCCTGCTCGACCAGACTTGTCAGGGCGCCGTGCAGCGACAGATCGAATACGGTGCACAGCGCGGTGTCCCGTGGGGCATTTCGGAATCGGGCTACAACGCCACCGATGCGGAGTTGAACTACCAGTACCGCGCCTTCGGCGTGCCCGGGCTCGGCTTGAAGCGTGGCCTGGGTGACGATCTCGTCGTGGCGCCGTATGCCTCGATGATGGCGCTGATGGTGGCACCGGGCGCAGCCTGCGACAACCTGTTGCGGCTCGTGGCTGTTGGCGCAGCAGGTCGCCATGGCATGTACGAGGCGATCGACTACACGCCCTCGCGGTTGCCGCGCGGACAGACGAGCGCCGTGGTGCGTTCGTTCATGGCCCACCACCAGGGCATGGGCCTGCTGGCACTCGCCCACCTGCTGCTGGAGCAGCCGATGCAGCGCCACTTCGAGGCGGACGCGCGGCTCAAGGCGACTTTGCTGCTGCTGCAGGAGCGCGCGCCGCGCGGCGCACTGCTTCAACCCGACATCGACGCGCGCGCCGGCATGCACGACACCGTGCCTGCCGACAAGTCGCCGATCCGCGTCATCACCACGGCCGACACGCCCACGCCGGAGGTGCAATTGCTGTCCAACGGACGCTACCACGTGATGCTGACCAACGCCGGCGGAGGCTACAGCCGCTGGAAGGATCACGACGTAACACGCTGGCGTGAAGACGCGACCTGCGACGCCTGGGGCAGTTTCTGCTACCTGCGTGATATCTCCAATGGCCATTTCTGGTCCACGACCCACCAGCCCACGCGCAGCAGTGGCGAGCGCTACCAAGCCATCTTCACCGAAGGCCGCGCCGAGTTTCGTCGACACGACGGCGGTATCGACTCCTATACGGAGATCGCCGTCTCGCCGGAAGACGATGTCGAAGTGCGCCGGCTTCGCATCACCAACGACAGCCCCCTGCCCCGCACGATCGAGGTCACGAGTTACACGGAGGTGGTACTTGCCCCGGCGGCTGCCGACGTCCTGCATCCAGCTTTCAGCAAACTGTTCGTGCAGACCGAGATCCTTGAGCGGCCCGCCGCCGTGTTGTGCACGCGCCGCCCGCGCTCGCCCGAAGAAGCCACACCGTGGATGTTCCAGCTAATGGCGGTGCACGGCCTGCGCGACGACGCGGGCCATCCGATCAGTGTGGGCCCTTTATCGCACGAGACCGATCGTGCGCGCTTCATGGGTCGCGGCAACGACCTGCAGTCGCCACAAGCCTTGCGCGCACCCGGCGCACTGTCCAACAGTGTCGGCTCGGTGCTGGACCCGATCGCCGCCAGCCGCTGCGTCATCACCCTGGCGCCAGGCCAGACCGTGACGGTGGATATCGTGATCGGTGCTGGAGACAACCGCGAGACGTGTGTGGCGCTGGCCGAAAAATACCAGGACCGCCGCCTTGCCGACCGGGCGTTCGAATTGGCCTGGACCCATGCGCAAGTCGTGTTGCGCCAACTCAACGCCAGCGAAGCCGATGCCCAGCTCTACGCACGTCTGGCCGGCGCGGTGATTTACACCCAGGCCGCCCTGCGGGCCGAGGCCACCGTACTGCTGCGCAACCGCCGCGGGCAGTCGGGTCTTTGGGGTTACGCGATTTCGGGCGATCTTCCGATCGTGTTGCTGCAGATCGGCAGCGCTGGCGACACCGAACTTCTTCGCCAATTGGTACAGGCACATGCCTGGTGGCGCCGCAAGGGCCTGGCCGTCGACCTTGTCATCTGGAACGAGGAGCGCGACGTCTACCGCCAGCGTTTGCAGGAGCAGATCATGGGCTTGATTGCTGCCGGGGTCGAAGCGCATGTGATCGACCGGCCTGGCGGCATTTTTGTGCGCCAGGTGGACCAGATCGCGCAGGATGATCGCGTCCTGCTGCAGTCGGTGGCACGTGCGGTGTTCAACGACGCCCGCGGCAGCCTGGCCGACCAGATGCATCAGCGGGCAGCTCGCGTGCGGCGCATCGAGCGGTTTGTGCCCGCCCATGGTGCTGTGCCCGGCATGGATACGATACCGGTCAAAGCAGGCCTGGCCGGCGCCCGGCCCGAACTCGATTTGCACAACGGCATCGGAGGGTTTTCGGCTGACGGACGCGAGTACGTGATCACACCACCGGCTGGCACGCGGCCGCCAGCACCCTGGGCCAACGTGCTGGCGAATCCGCGTTTCGGCAGTGTCGTCTCGGAAGCCGGCAGTGCCTACACCTGGTGCGAAAACGCACATGAGTTGCGTCTCACCCCCTGGTACAACGACCCGGTCAGTGATGCCTGCGGTGAGGCAATCTACATTCGGGATGAAGACAGCGGAGCAGTCTGGTCGCCGACCTCGCTGCCCTGTGCGCTTCACCGACCCGCGGCCGGAACCTTCACCACGCGCCACGGCTTCGGCTACAGCGTGTATGCGCACACGGCGCACGGCATCGATGCCGAGTTGCAGGTTTTTGTGGCGCTTGACGCAGCGCTCAAGTTTTCGCGCCTGCGCCTGACCAACCGATCGGGCCGGACGCGCAGGTTGAGCGCGACTGGATACGTCGAATGGGTGCTGGGCGACCTGCGCGCAAAGACTGCCCCGCATGTGCAGACCGATGTGGCGCTGGAAAGTGGCGCACTCTACGCGCGCAATCCTTACAGCAACGACTACGGCGACTGGATTGGTTTTTTTGATGTCGACGATGCGCCGCGCCAGGCGGGCTGCTTTACCTGCGACCGCACCGAGTTCATCGGCCGCAACGGCTCGATGCGTCAGCCTGCGGCACTGACGCGGACACGTCTTTCAGGCCAGTACGGCGCCGCATTGGATCCCTGCGCCGCCATTCAGGTGCCGATGGTGCTGGCGAACGGAGAGACCGGCGAGATCGTGTTTCGCCTGGGCATGGGCCGCAGCCTGGACGAAGCTGGCCAGCTCGTTGCGCGCTTTCGCGGCGCGCAGGCCGCAGCGCAGGCGTTCGATGCCGTGCAGCAGCATTGGCAGCAAACGCTGGGCGCGGTGCAGGTACACACGCCCGACCCTGCGCTGGATGTGTTGACCAACGGTTGGCTTTTGTATCAGACCATTGCCTGCCGGATGTGGGCGCGCAGTGGCTACTACCAGTCCGGTGGCGCCTTCGGCTTTCGCGACCAGCTGCAGGACGCCCTGGCGCTGGTGCACAACGAGCCACAGATGCTGCGCGAACAGTTGCTGCTGTGCGCGAGCCGTCAGTTCGTCGAGGGCGACGTGCAGCACTGGTGGCACCCGCCGCAAGGCCGCGGCGTGCGCACGCGCATCTCGGACGACTACCTGTGGCTGCCGCTGGCGTTGGCGCGTTATGTCGCGGCCACTGGTGACACCGGCGTGCTGGACCAGAGTGTGCCCTTTCTCGAAGGCCGGGCGGTCGACCCGCACGACGACTCCTACTACGACATGCCGGCACCATCGGCTGTTTCAGCCAGTCTGTACCAGCATGCGTTGCGCGCGTTGTGGCACGGCCTGCGCGTCGGCTCGCATGGCCTGCCGCTGATGGGCAGCGGCGACTGGAATGACGGCATGAACCTGGTGGGCCACGGTGGCCGCGGCGAAAGTGTCTGGCTCGGGTTTTTTCTTTGTGAGGCACTGGTGCGGTTCGCTGAACTGGCGCGCCTGCGTGGGGACAACGAGACCGCCGCGCGTTGCGAGGCCGAACGCGCGCAAATGCAGGTGGCGCTCGAAACCCACGGCTGGGATGGCGCCTGGTACCGGCGCGCCTATTTCGACGACGGCACCCCGCTGGGCTCGCGGGGCAACGTGGAATGCCAGATCGACTCGATCGCCCAGAGCTGGTCGGTTTTATCGGGTGTTGCCTCACCCGAACGGGCGCACCAGGCGATGGATTCGATGCACGCGCGCCTGGTGCGCGCCGAATCGCGTGTGGTGCTGTTGCTGGACCCGCCATTCGATCGGCACGGCAACAACCCGGGCTACATTGCAGGTTACGTGCCGGGCGTGCGCGAAAACGGCGGGCAGTACACCCACAGTGCCATCTGGGCTGCGATGGCCTTCGCCAGACTGGGCCAACGCGCACGTGCCTGGTCGTTGTTGGCGATGATCAACCCGCTACACCATGCCGGCACACCGGAGGGTGTGGCGCGCTACAAGGTCGAGCCCTATGTGATGGCAGCTGACGTCTACAGCGTGCAACCCCACACCGGGCGCGGCGGCTGGAGCTGGTACACCGGCTCGGCCGGCTGGATGTACCGCCTGATCGTTGAATCACTGCTGGGCGTGCGGCTTGACGCCTCAAAGGATGGAGTACGCCTGATCCTCTCGCCCTGCCTGCCCGCCGACTGGCCCGGTTACACGCTCGAATACCGCTACCGGAGCACGACGTACCACATCGAGGTCAACCAGGTGCATGGCGACGACGGGCCGATTGGGGTGCGCCTCGATGGCGAACGGCAGGCCGATGGCTCGGTGCCGCTGCTTGACGACGGGCGAGCGCACAAGGTGGAGGCCAGGATACCTGGAGAACGACACCAGGTCTGACCCCCCGCTCACAGACCTGGGCGTCAACAGACCCTCATGTCTTGGGTCTGACCAGCCCGGCTTCGACCATCTGCCCGAACATGTCCTGCATCGACTCCTGCAAGGGCCGGTACGTCATGCCCAGGGCCTTGCGGCTCTTGCTGTTGTCGGCGCGCCAAACATGATTGACGTTGCGCGCGACGAATTTGCGTGTCAGGCCCGACAACGGGGCGACCAGCCAGACCAGCCATTTTGGCAAGGCGCGCCGCGGCAACGCAAAGCGGTCGCCGAATCGGGGCAGCAGGCTCTGGCCCACCGCCAGCAAATCGGTGTTATGCCCCGACACGATGTGGCGGCCCTCGGCGCCGGGAACAAACGCCGCTGCCAGGTGCGCCTGCGCCAGGTCGCGCACATCCACCACGCCAAGGCCGGCGCGCGGCGCACCCGCCTTCATCGTACCGTCGCCCAGCTGACGCACGATGTTGAAACTCTCGGAGGTGGCAAGCGGGTTGGTGCCCGGTCCCACCACCAGCGACGGGTTCACCACCACAAGTCGCCACTGTGATTGCAACCTGGCCAGGCGCCAGCCCTCCTGCTCGGCCAGCGTCTTGGAGTACGAATAGGGCTGGTGCGCCAGCGAAGCCGTGGTGTTCCACACCGCCTCGGTCAACACGCCGCCGGGCGCATCGGCACAGTCGGCTGCGTCGGAATAGATCGCTGCGCAAGAGCTGGTGAGCACCACGCGTTTCACCGACCCCGTTCTGGAGGCCTCTTCGAGCACATTGCGCGTACCCAACAACGCCGGATCGATCAGTTCACGTTGTGGGTCCTTCACCGACGTGGTGAATGGCGAGGCAGTATGGAACACCACCACGCAGCCGGCCATGGCCTGGGCGTATGAGCCGGGCTGCAGCAGATCCGCCGCGAAAAATCTAATTTCTCCTGGCCCGATCTCGGCCATGGCCTTGAGATGGGCGAGCTTGGCCGCATCCTGGGGATTGCGTACTGCGGCGTGCACGGTAACGCCTGCCTCGACCAGGCGCTGGACGATCCAGCCGGCCACGTAGCCGGTGGCGCCGGTGACCAGCACCGGGGCGTTGGTGGGGATGACGAAGCCGGGTGTGGGAGGGGAGGTGCTGGTGTCGCGCATGGTGGGCCGTCCTGTATCGTTGAAGCGTGATGGCATTGTGACGCTGGCCTGTCCGCATGGCCCGGCTTCGGGTCGCGATAGCAGTCGCGGCAGCAGCCTGATCAGCCGCTCTGGCGCTCTGGCGCTGCCGTGTCGTTCGGAGCAAGGCCTCGAAAATAATCAAGTTTGTTGAATCCGTTTCGAGATCTGCTGCGTATTGACCTTGCCAGCAGCCGATACGGCTTATGGATTCCCAGGCATTTTCCGGTCGGTACCGGTCGGAGCATGTCTGTTTGCCCCATCCAACCGAAGGATCACACCATGCGCACCATTCGCTCAATCTCCGCCATCACCGGCCTGCTCGCCCTGGCCGCCTGGACCGCCAACGCGCACGCCGGCCATCTGAATATCGTGCTCGAAGCCCAGCTTGACGGGCGCGAGGAGGTCAGCACCGGTGCGACCAATTCCGCCATGGTCGGCGATCCCAAGGGCCGCGCCCAGGCTTATGTTTTCGGTGTCGACAACAAGCCCGATACGCTCTGCTACCTGATCGTCGACGTCAAGCAAATCGACGAGATCAAGATGGCCCCCGGCAATGGCCGCGCCGCCCATATCCATGAAGGTGCTCGCGGCACCAACGGCCCGGTCATTGCCAACCTGGCCTGGCCTCAGGATGGCCAGGCGTCTGATTGCCTGTTCGAAGGCCAGGACGGCAAATTTCCGACCAAGGAAGCCGGCATCGTGCAACGTATCCTGAAAAACCCGGCGAACTTCTATGTCAACGTGCACAACTCGGTGCATCCAGCCGGTGCGATTCGCGGTCAGTTGTCCGAAAACGAGCACAAGCACTGAGCGTCTTGCGCGTGCC
>JBKJRR010000386.1:0-8969 GCA_046594635.1 Burkholderiaceae bacterium | reverse complement strand
TTCGCCGGCGCGTGTTGTACGGATCCTTTATCGCACGAATGTCTCAGTGCGACTTGCGGCTGCGCAAGTAGTTGCCGATCTATCCAAAAAAATCCCTTGCGAATTGCCGGGATCATGACGGATAGTCGCGCCCGATCTTGCTCAGCAGGCGGCGCGCCGTACGAAAACTCTCCTTGAGGATATGCCGGTCGATATGGTTGAGTTCATCAAACGCCACCTGGTTCGCATGCGCTAGCGGCGTGTCGCTCATTTGCACCTGCAGGCGCAACATCTGCAGGTACTCGAACGCGGCAATCCAGGCCTCGCTGTCCTGGCTGCTCATGTGCAGCAAGGGCCCGATGGCCTCGATACGTTCGCGCGTGCCGGTTTGCGCCACGCCCAGCGCCAACGCATAGATGCGCGATACGTCGACAAACACGGCAGTACCGTGGTGTTTGAGATCGACCATCTCGCGACCGTCCACGGTCTCGGTGTCGATCGCGCCACGCCAGTTCAGCGGCACCCGATGGCGCAGCGCGTTGTCTGCCATCTGCTTGGCGAACCGCGGCAGCGCGCCGGCCTGACGTGTGATCTGTGCACGCAGCTGCTCTGCCAGGTCGGCGCGCCCCACCAGCGCACGCAGGTCGAAGTAGATGTTGGCGTTGAGCAGATCCTGAGGCGCGCCATGTTCCATCCAGCGGTCGAACCGCGCGCTCCACTCCTTTGGCGTGAGACAGCAATCCGGGTTGCTGGCCATGATGTTGCCCTTGCACAGCGGGTAGCCGCAGCGGTCCAGCGCTTCGTTCACGTCGCGTGCAAAGCTCAGCCAGCGCGGACGGTCCTTGGCGGCATCGTCGCTCAGAAAGACCAGACCGTTGTCCTGGTCGGTCGATATCGTCTGCTCTGATCGGCCCTCGGAGCCGAAGGCCAGCCAGCAGGCCTGCTGCATGTCCACGCCACGCAGATCAGCCTTCATGAACACCAGTCGCTCGGTCAGCAGGTCGTTCAGGTGGCTGATGAGTTGGGTCAGCTGGCGCGCGGCAACTCCCTGCACGATCAGGTGACGCGAAAACTCCCGGATCTGCTGCGCCGCCTCCACCAGCGCCGCCTCGTCCTTGGCGCTGCGGATGGCGGAGCTGACATGGCGGATCGACATGCGCTGCATGGCAAACAGGTCACGTTCGGACACCATGCCCACGACCATGCCCTCGCGTGTCACCGGCACGTGCCGGATCGTGTGCCGCGACATCAGAAGCGCCGCATCCTGGGCGGTGTGTTGCGTGGTGAGTGTGAGGATGGGCGAGGTCATGACCTGCGAGATGGCTGTCTCCAGGGGCACCCTCGCCAGCACGACACGGTCGAGCATGTCATGGCGGGTCAGGATGCCCAGCGCGGCCCCTTTGGCGTCCAATACCAGCATGGAGCCGATCTTGCGTTCGTGCATGGTGGCCAGGGCCTGGGCCAGCGGGGTTTCGGGCGTCACGCTGATGGGCGTCTTGAGTGCGAGATCGCCAAGCCGTGCCTCCAGCGACTGCTCGGCCAGGGATTGCGCGGCCATGTTTGCCTGCATGGCCTGGCGCGACAACTGCAACTGGGCACGCACACGGCCCTGCATGAATTCGGCAAATGGCGGGCTGATGCGGCAGAGTTCCCGCACCGGGTCCGATCTCAGCAGCAGGCAGTTGACGTCGTCGTGTGCGTCATAGCGGCCGTCCACCGGTCGCCCCGTCATGACGGCGCCGATGGGAAACAGATCGCCGGCTTCATACTCGATTCCGCCTTCGGCCTCGGCGCGCGCCTGGCGCGTCACGTGACCCTTGCGCACGAGCAGCAGATGGGTCGCCGCCCCCGCCGAAGGTGACAGGATGGTCGTGCCCGCGCTGTAGTCGGCAGCTTGCGCCTGGTCCATGAAATATTGCAGGTGCTCGCCCTGCATCTGCATGAATGGCGGGTACTGCATCAGTTCCGCCACCAGAGGGTCAGGGGCTTTGGCGTCAGCGGGCGATCGCGTGGCAATGGACATGCGGGCGGCTCCAGAAGTGGGGCGCAGACCAGGCTGCGCCGGTGCCGATGATTCTGGCAGACGCACCTGACCAGGCCTTGACTGGGGCGACGATGCGCACCGCGGCAATCAGCCCGTGATGGGCGGCTCCGGTTGCGCTGGCGCCGCGACCAGTTCCAGCATCAGGGCGCCCGCGCCGACCTGCGCTCCGGTCTGGAACCACACTTTGTCGACCTGTGCATCCATCGGTGCAACCGACGGGTGCTCCATCTTCATGGCCTCCAGCACCAGCAGTGGCGCGCCCTTGCGCACGGTCTGGCCCGCGGCGACATGGATTGCCACCAGACGACCGGCCATGGGTGCGCGAATCTGCCCGCCGTGGGTCTGTGCCGCGTTTGTCGCGCCCTCCAGGCTGAGGTCGCGCAGCCGGGTCTGCCGACCGCCGACGCTCGCGAACAGGTGGTCCTGTCCCTGCGCCCAGTACACCTGCCAGCACCCCTGAGCAGATTCCACGGTCATCCGCAATGCGCTGCAATGGACCAGACGCATGGCCGTATTGGCGCCGTCGTGGAATACCCGGTAGCAGTTGCCCGCATGGCTGGCGAGCTCGGCGCGGTGAGACTGGTCGTCGACAGACAGGCGCATGGGTATGGGCCAGGCAAGGGGCAGGGTTACCGCCGTCGGGTCGTGGCCACTTTGCCAGGCCCGCGCCGCATACAACACCAGCGCTGCCATGGCGACCGGCATGGCGGGCGACAGATCCAGCAACGCCTGGCCGTGCGCCGCAATGAAACCTGTTGTGGCCTGGCCACGCGCGAATACCGGATGTTGGAGCGTGGCAGCCAGGAACGCCTGGTTGGTCTGCACACCCAGCACACAGGTGTCGGTCAGCGCGCGGGCCAGTTGCTGGCGCGCCGTGTCGCGGTCGATACCATGGGCAATGAACTTGGCCACCATCGAGTCGTAGAACGGTGAAACCTCGTGCCCGGCCAGCAGCGCATGGTCGATCCGCACGGTGTCTGCAGGTTGCCAGGCCAGCAGACGGCCACTTTGAGGCAGGAAGTTTTGCGCTGGGTCTTCGGCGCATAGTCGGGCCTCGATGGCGTGGCCCCCGGATTCGAAGCGGCGCAAGATCACATCCTGGTCGATCTCGGGCAGGTGCTCGCCGCGCGCGACGCGTAGTTGCCATTCGACCAGGTCGTAGCCGGTCAAAGCCTCGGTCACCGGGTGCTCGACCTGCAGCCGGGTGTTCATCTCCATGAAATAGAACGCGCCATGCGTGTCAAGCAGGCATTCGATCGTGCCCGCGCCCTGGTAGTCGATGGCGCGTGTTGCGGTCACCGCCATGTCTCCCATGGCACGGCGCAGCGCCGCGCCGACGCTGCCGGCCAGGGCAGGGGATGGCGCCTCTTCCAGCAGTTTCTGATGCCGTCGCTGCACCGAGCAATCGCGTTCGCCCAGAAACACGACATGGCCATGGCCATCGGCGAAGACCTGGATCTCGACGTGGCGCGGCGCTTCGATCGCGCGTTCGAGCAACAGGTCGGCCGAACCGAATGCGCTGCGCGCCTCCGAACGTGCGCTGGCCAGTGCGGCGTCCAGATCTGCTGCGGACGTCACCAGGCGCATGCCGCGTCCACCACCGCCGGCGGTGGCCTTGACCATGAGCGGGTAGCCGATGCGCGCGGCGTGTTCGCGCAGCGTAGAGTCATCCTGCAACTCTCCGTCATAACCGGGTATGCAGGGCACACCGGCCGACAACATCACACGCTTGGCGCGGGCCTTGTCGCCCATCGCACGTATGGCAGCGGCGCCGGGTCCGATCCAGACCATGCCGGCGTCCGCCACGGCTTGCGCGAAAGCGGCGTTTTCGGCCAGAAAGCCGTAGCCCGGATGGATCGCGCCGGCCTGCGACCGCTGCGCCGCGGCCAGGAGCGCCGGGATGTTCAGGTAGGACGCCTGCGGCGTCGAAGCACCAATGTGGACCGCCTGATCTGCCTGGCGCACATGCGGCGCATCGGCATCGGCGTCAGAGTAAACAGTGATGACCCGATAACCCAGACGCCGCGCGGTGCGCAGGATACGCAGCGCGATCTCGCCACGATTGGCGATCAGCAGGCTGGAAAAATGATTCATGGCCGCGCCACACCAAACTGCACCGGCCGAAGCCGGCGGCGGCTGGCTGCCTCGCAAAGGTCCAGGCACAGGCCCAACACGGCGCGTGTATCGCGCGGGTCGATCACACCGTCGTCGAGCATGCGGCTGGACGTGGCCACCACACCCTGCTGGCGCTCGAAGGTGTCCACGATCGCCTTTTCCTGTAGGTCCAGAGCCTGGCTGTCAACCTCGAGACCTTTGCGCCGGGCGCCCGCCTCGGCCACGATGCGCATGGTCTTGGCCGCCTGTTCGCCGCCCATGACCGCGGTGCGTGCATTCGGCCATGCGAACAAAAAGCGCGGTTCGAAGCCACGTCCGCACATGCCGTAGTTGCCGGCACCAAATGACGCGCCACACAGGATGGTCAACTGGGGCACGCTGGCGCTTGCCACCGCCTGGATCATCTTGGAGCCGTGCTTGATCATGCCGGCACGCTCATAGTCCTTGCCCACCATGTAGCCGGTGGTGTTCTGCAGATAGACCAGCGCCGTGCCGCTCTGGCAGCAGGCCTGGATGAAATGGGTCGCCTTGCTCGCGCCGTCCGGGTCGAGCGGGCCGTTGTTGGTGATGATGCCCACCGGATGGCCACAGATGCTGGCGTGTCCGACGACAGTGGCCGGGCCGTACAGGGCCTTGAACTCCAGGAAATCCGAGTCGTCGACGATGCGCGCTATCACTTCGCGCATGTCCGCCGGCTGGCGCCCGTCGGCCGACAGAATGCCCATCAGGTCCTGTGGATCCAGCCGCGGCGGCAGGAACGGCGCGCGCGCGCGTGTGTCGACTGCGCCAGCGGGCGCCAGATGCCGATGCCATTGCAGGCGCGACACGACATCGCGCGCCAGCCGTATGCCGTGCGCGTCGTCCTCGGCCATGTATTCGCCCAGGCCCGACACGCTGGTGTGCATGTCGGCGCCGCCGAGTTCCTCCTCGGTGGCAATCTCACCCGTGGCGGCCTTGAGCAGCGGCGGACCGGCCAGGAAGGCACGGGCGCGCCCGCGCACCATGATCACGTAATCCGACAGGCCAGGCATGTAGGCTCCGCCAGCAGTGGATGAGCCATGCACCACCGTCACCACGGGCAGTCCGGCTGCCGACAGGCGCGCCAGGTTGCGGAAAATCGTGCCGCCGTGCACGAAGCCCTCGACCTTGTAACGCAGCAGGTTGGCACCGGCACTCTCGACCAGATGGACAAACGGCAGCTTGTTGTCCAGCGCGATCTGCTGGGCACGCAGAATCTTTTCAAGGCCCATGGCACGGATCGAGCCGGCCTCGATGCCCGAGTCGGACGCCACCACCACGCACTGTGTACCCGCGACCGATCCGATGCCGGTGATGATGCCGGCTCCCGCGAAGCATTGGGCCGGGTCCGGATGGTCCATGCCGAATCCGGCCAATGCCGAGAGCTCAAGAAATCGACTGGCGGGGTCAAGCAGCAAGGCCAGGCGCTCGCGTGGCAGCAATTGTCCCCGCTTGTCGAACAGGGGTCTGGCCTGCGCCGAGCGATCGCGCGTGCGCTGGGCCAGCAACAACACATCGGCCAGCGCCTGCGCCATGTGTGTGCGGTTGCGCACAAACTCAACGGATTGCGACTGAATGCGGGTGTCGATGACGGGCATGGCGTGTAGGGACGGCGGGTAGGTGGGGACCGGTGGTGGGTGCTGCCCGCTGTCAGGCCGGCTTGCTCGCCGGCCACTGAAACGGGCTGCGTTCCTTGGCCGCGAAACGGCGGAAGCACTCGCGTGCGTAAGCACTTGAGCCCGCGACGCCTTGCGCCGCCGCCTCGAGCTCGAGCATGGTGTCCAGGCTGTTGTTCATGGACACGTTGAGCGCGTCCTTGGTCAGCGCCAACGCGGTGGGCGAGGCCTGGGCCAGGGCCTGCGCGAGAGTCTGAGCGCGCGCCAGCAAGGCCTCGGGCTCGGTGACTTCGAGCACGATGCCCAATTGCTGGGCTTCAACGGGTCCGATCTCGCGTGCCGAGAACATGATCTCCTTGGCGCGTTGCAGACCGACCACGCGTGGCAGGGTGTACAAAGTGCCGTAGTCGGGCACCAGCCCGACACGGCCAAAGGCCATGCAAAATCGCGCGCGGGTCGAGGCCAGCACGATGTCGCACAGCAGCGCCAGGCCAAATCCGGCGCCGAACGCGGCGCCATCGACAGCCGCAATCACCGGCCGGTCCAGTGCATGCAAGGCCTTGACGGAGCGATGGGCGCGGCGCATCCGGGCCCGGCGTTCCTGCGGTGTTTCCTCGCCGGTGTCGTTCATGCGCTGCACATCGCCGCCGGCGCAAAAGGCGCCACCGGCACCGGTCAGGATCACGGCGCGGACCGTGGCATCGCGGCCGATGTCAAACAGGATCTGGTCGAGATCGTCCAGCATCGCCACGCTCAGTGCGTTGCGCGCCTCGGGCCGGTTCAATACGATGGTGGCGACGTCGGCGTCGCGGGAGAGTTCGATGTGATGCATGGTTGCCAATCAGTGTCGCATGGCCGCTCGTGCGGGCAAGTGAGTCTTGTCCCGCGCGAGACCGGTTTTGTGTCGGGCCGTTGCCGATGATATGGCCATCTGTTTGCGTCGGATCGCCTGCGCTTGCCGTCGCGCTCTGGCTCTCATGGTTGTGGCCGTGGCCACGCGGACGAACATCGGCTATCGTTCAGCCTCGTCAATCCGCAGGAATTTCCACACCATGAGCCAGAAATCCAAGGCGCGCTACCAGGGCGTATTTCCCGTTGTTCCCACGATCTTTGATAGCCGGGGGGAACTGGACCTGCCAGGCCAGTTGCGCTGTGTCGATTTCATGATCGATGCCGGCTCCAACGGTTTGTGCATCCTGGCCAATTTCTCCGAGCAGTTCTCGCTCTCCGATGCCGAGCGCGAGACCCTGACCGCAGCCATTCTGGATCATGTGGCCGGCCGTGTGCCAGTGATCGTCACCACCACCCATTACGGCACACGTGTCTGTGCCGAGCGCAGCCACCGTGCCCAGCAGGCAGGCGCCAGCATGGTCATGGTGATGCCGCCATACCACGGCGCCACGATACGGGTCGGCGAACCCGGCATCCGCGCGTTTTTCCAGGCAGTGTCGGACGCCATCGACATTCCCATCATGATCCAGGACGCGCCGGTCAGCGGCACACCATTGAGCGTGGCGCTACTCGCCTCAATGGCCAGGGAGATTGCCAACGTGGCCTATTTCAAGATCGAGACGCCGCAGGCGGCGACCAAGCTGCGCGAACTGATCCTGGCGGGAGGTGATGCCATCGAGGGACCCTGGGACGGCGAGGAAGCCATCACGCTGATGGCCGATCTGGACGCCGGTGCCACCGGTGCCATGACCGGCGGGGGATATCCAGATGGCATCCGCAGCATCCTGGACCCGTTCATGGCGGGCGACCGGGAGCGGGCGATGGCGGCTTATCAGCGCTGGCTGCCGCTGATCAACTACGAAAACCGCCAGGCCGGCATCCTGACCTGCAAGGCCTTGATGCAGGAGGGCGGCATCATTTCCAGCGATGCGGGGCGCCATCCTTTCCCGGCGATGCACCCTGCGGTGCGTGCCGGCTTGCTCGACCAGGCCCGCCGGCTTGACCCGATGGTATTGCGCTGGGGCCGATGAGGCGGCACAGGCCAACGCCGATCGTGGCATGGACATCGGGCACAAGCGCCCTTGCGCTCGAGGGACCCTCTGCCGTGTGTCAGTGCACCAGTTGCTGGCGCGCACGGTGCAGCCGCACGAACAGGTTTTCCGGCGTGATCGCCAGTGACTTGCACACAGCCTCGGTTGACTGATCCTGCAGGATGCGCAATTGCATCACCTCGCGCAGTGGCGCCGGCAGTGTCTCGATCTGCGCCAGCGTGAGTGCCAGCAACTGGCGCTGCTCGACCGTCTCGTGCGGGCCGGGTTGCGGACAGGCGATGCCCAGTGCACCGTCCGGGTCGTTCTGCTCTTCCAGGCTGTCGATGCCGGCGCGCTGGCGCACCAGATCGACGATCTTGTTTTTTAGCACGGCCGTGAGCCAGGAGCGCAGCGCCGCGCGTCCGGCGAAGCTGGCGCGGCCTGACAACACGGCCTCGAACACGTCGTGCACCACGTCCTCGGCCAGCATCGGGTCGTGCAGGCGGCGCTGGGCAAAACGCACCAGGTCCTTGCGATGGGACACCATGTCGGTCCAGCACACGGGCATGGCGGGGCTGGGTGAGAGCTTGGCTGAAAGTGTGGCAGTGGTGGTGTTCAAGGCGGGCTCCGTGTGCGGTTGGGCGAAGTAAGTACTGTGCAGCGCCACTCTCGCGCCGCGCTCGCGCAACATCACAGCCAGATAACATTTGCGTAAGAAGCTTTCAATCCACACGACACTCAGTGCATGGCCCCATCGATACTTGTTGCAGAAGACCAGGATGACATCCGTGAACTGCTGGTCATGAACCTGCGCAATGCCCGCTACGAGGTGCTGGCCGTGGCCGACGGCGTGGCCGCGCTGGACAGCCAGAACGAACAGGCCAGCGACCTGCTGATCCTGGATCTGATGATGCCGGGCATGGACGGCCTGGAAGTCTGCAAGGCCTTGCGCGCGCGCGGGCGCGCCACACCGATCCTGATGCTCACGGCCAAGTCGACCGAACTCGACCGGGTGCTGGGACTGGAACTGGGGGCCGATGACTACCTGACCAAGCCGTTTTCGCTGGCTGAGTTGCTGGCCCGCGTTAAGGCCCTTTTGCGCCGGGCCGATATGCAGCGCGCTGCACAGGGCCAGGTACAGGGCCAGCCGGTCATGATCCGCAATGGCAACCTGGAGATCGCGCCGGTCAAGCGCAGCGTGCGTTACCAGGGCGT
>JBKJRR010000530.1:0-4121 GCA_046594635.1 Burkholderiaceae bacterium | reverse complement strand
TGGTGGTCCGCACGCTGTGGCGGTGCGCTTGGCAGCGCAAGCGTTGGCCCTGGGCCGAGCACGAGGAATATTTGTGCACTCCCTTGCACCAACTTCGGTCACAGTTCGGCATCAAAGTCGCACGTGCGCATCGCGCCGAGTAACTCGTGCACCCACCGGTTGAACCCACCGCCCATACCAGACCATCCGATCCATCGCCCAACCTTCAGTTCCGAGCGACACCACCGCGACCCTCAGTCAGCGACTGGCATCCCCTGGCGCTAGAACGGTGCCACATGCCAACACCCGCTGCTTGGCTCAAGCGACCTTGCCGTAGCAGGGCCTCCTGGCCCGCCGCATTCCATCACGACACCACCTGGTAATACAGATTCTGCGGATGTTTCGCCTGCGCAAAAAACACCCAGCGCTCTGCAATCAACCCTGGTGCTTGGACCAGCACCGCCAGCACCCAGGGCCAGGCGGAAGGGCTGGTGATTCCCCAAAACATCAGCAAGGCCGGAACGGCAAAGGCCAGCAACTGAAAGCCGAGTCGGGCGTTCTGCAATGCGGCCTGGGACGCGCCATGAAAGAACTCCCGGGTATTGAACGCCCCCGCCGACATGCCCATCGACTTCTGCACCAGCTTCGGTGACTGGATACCGGTGGCAGTTTGCAGTGTGGACTTGTGGCGGATGCCGGCATTGCGGCGCAGCGACAAGACGCGAACGAACCAGGCAGCCAAGGTAATGACCAGCGCCGAGGTACCGGTGGCGGCGAGCATGGCCGCGTCGCCCCTCAGCGCCGCCAGTGCGCATGCCAGCAGCAGGCCCGAGGCCAGGCCGATCAAGGTGAAGTTGACAATCGTCAGCGGATGCGCCCATTCCTCGATGAAACGCAGGCAGGCGTAAATCATTGCAGTGCAGTACCACAACACGATGGCACCGAGGATGGCGAGCAGCGGAAACAGTGCGCCATATTGCGCTGCCACGCCTTCGAATTCCGCCAACCACCACAGGCCGACCAGGCCGATGAAGGCCGGCAGGATGATGACTTCGCGCGACATCCATGATGTGCGCCACATCAGTATGGCGCGCCAGGCGCGCGTCTTGCGTCCCAGATGCAGAAACGATGCGCCCAGGCCGGCCACCAGTAGCACCACAGCCAGCAGCAGCGCGGTGGGCAGGTAACCCGGCGCCATGGCTACGCCGAATAGGCTGGCCAATGCGAGTGCCACGACCAGGCCTTGCGCGCTACCAGCGAGCGTAGTGAAAAACAGGATAGAGAAAGCGGGATGCATGGTGTGATTTCCCGTCTCAATGCTTTACAACCGGCGGCGTCTTTTGACGCGGCAGGTACTGGTTGGCGGGCTGGGTTTCCCATTCCGGCATCAGCGCATAACCGCCGCGTTCGCGAATGGCCCTGGAGACCTCGGAGTCGGGATCCTTGACGTCGCCGAACAGCCGCGCACCGGTCGGACAGGCCTTGACGCAGGCCGGCTTGCGGTCTTCCTTGGGCAGGTGTTCGTCGTAGATGCGGTCCACGCACAAGGTGCACTTGGTCATGACCTGGCGTTCTTCGTCGAGTTCGCGCGCGCCGTAGGGGCAGGCCCAGGCGCAGTACTTGCAGCCTATGCACTTGTCGTAGTCGACCAGCACGATGCCGTCTTCCTTGCGTTTGTAGCTGGCACCCGTGGGGCACACCGGCACGCAGGGCGGGTCTTCGCAATGCAGGCAGCTCTTGGGGAAATGAATGGTCTCTGTGCCCGGAAACTCGCCCGCTTCGTAAGTCTGTACGCGATTGAAGAAAGTGCCAGTGGGGTCGGCGCCATAAGGCGACTCGTCCGCCAGCGGGCCGGCAGAGCCGGAGGTGTTCCACTGCTTGCAAGAGGTCACGCAGGCGTGGCAACCGACACATACGTTGAGGTCGATGACCAGTGCCAGTTGCTTGGCCAGCGTCTCACCGGGCAGGGCGCGCACGCGGGTCGCGTCTGCCATCGGTTGCACGGTAGCCGTATTGCCGGAAGGCGCCTGCGCGACCGCATTCGTTCTGAGAATGTCCTTGAGCCAGCCGATCATGATTTTTTGCGTCCTGCGAAATAAGTCATCACCTGCACCGCCTTGCCGAGCACACCAGGCGCGGCCGGCATGGAGGCAAACTGCGGAAAGGATTCCTGGGGCTCTTGCGGCTCCGCGGGTCGGATGCGCACCCGCACGTCGTACCAGCCGGCCTGGCCGGTGATCGGGTCGGAGTTGCTGATGGTGGTGGCACCCTTGGCGCCCTTGAACGGCAACTCTTCCGAAATCAGGTGGTTGAGCAAAAAGCCTTTGCGTGCCTCGTCGGCGCCGGGCGCCAATTGCCAGGCACCGTCGGCCTTGCCGATCGCGTTCCAGGTCCACACCGTGCCGGGTTCGACCGCTTCGCTGTAACGGATCATGCAGCGCACCTTGCCCCACTGGCTTTCAACCCAGCACCAGCCGCCGTCCGCAATGCCGGCGGCTTGGGCCGTGATTGGGTTCACATGCAGGTAGTTGTGGCTGTGGATCTGGCGCAACCAGGCGTTCTGCGAATCCCAGCTGTGGTACATCGCCATCGGGCGCTGCGTGATGGCGTTGAGCGGGTAGGCTTCAAGGTCGGTCGCGGCTTCTTCCAGCGGTGCGTACCAGAACGGCAGCGGGTCGAAATAGGTGGCGATACGTTCGCGCAACTCGTCCGGTGGCTGACGGCCGCTGGTCTTGCCTTGCGCGGCCAGGCGAAAAAACTGCAAGGTGTCGGAATACAACGCGAGCTGGATCGGGTCGTTGCGCTGGCGCCAACTTTTGTCTTTGGCAAAGTCCAGGTACTCCCGGTTCCAGTTGCGCATGTAGTGCATGGACTCCGGCATGTGCAGCTGGAACACGCAGTTGTTCTTTTCGTACATTTCCCACTGCCTGGGATTGGGTTCTCCCTTGAGGTGCGATTCGCCGTCCTTGCCGCGCCAGCCCATCAGGAATCCAATACCCGGCGCGGGCTGGAAGTTGACGACGAAGTCGGGGTAACCAGTGAACTTGCGTGTGCCCTCCACCGTGGTGAAGGCTGGAAACTTCAAACGGCTTGCCAGTTCGATCAACACCTCCTGGAATGGCTTGCATTCGCCCAGCGGCTTGACCACCGGAATACGCACCGAGTCGACCGGCCCGTCGAACTCCGAGATCGGCCGGTCCAGCATGCCCATCACGTCGTGGCGTTCCAGGTAGGTGGTGTCGGGCAGCACCAGATCGGCAAAGGCCACGGTCTCGCTCTGGAACGCGTCGCAGACGACGATGAACGGGATCATGTATTCGCCGGTATTGTCCTTGCGGTTGAGCATCTCGCGCACCGCAGAGGTGTTCATCGTGCTGTTCCAGGCCATGTTGGCCATGAACATCATCAGCGTGTCGATGCGGTAGGGATCACCCTTCACGGCGTTCGTGATCACGTTGTGCATCATGCCGTGGGCCGACAACGGATGCTCCCAGGAAAACGCATGGTCGATGCGGATCGGCGAACCGTCAGCATGGATCGCCAACTCGTCCGGATGTGCCGGGAAACCCAGCGGCGCGGCATTGAGCGGCGTGTTCGGCTGGATCTGGGCCGGGTCGTTGAAGGCCCGGTAGTTCGGCACGATATGGCGCGGGTAGGGCGCCTTGTGGCGAAAGCCACCGGGCGCATCGATGGTGCCAAGCACGCTCATCAGTATGGCCAGCGCGCGAACCGTCTGAAACCCGTTGGAATGCGCCGCCAGACCGCGCATGGCGTGAAAAGCCACGGGCCGCGCCTGCGTGTGGGGATGCTGCTTGCCCCAGGCGTCCGTCCATGGAATCGGCAGCGTGAATGCCTGCTCAAACGCAGCATGGCCCATCTCGCCGGCCAGCTGGCGGATGCGCTCGGCTTTGACGCCGGTGATCGTCTCAGCCCATTCAGGCGTGCACGGCGCAACACGATCGCGCAGCAGCTGGAACGACGGCGCGACCCGGGTACCGTCGGCCAGCGTGTAAAAACCGTCGATTGCAGGGTCGCAGCCGTCGGCGATGCCTTCGGGGTAGGCGTTGAGCACCTGGCCCGATGTCTTGTCCCACACCAGCTTGTTGTGCGGATGGCGGCCGTCACCCGGCGGACCTTTCGCG
>JBKJRR010000050.1:0-4295 GCA_046594635.1 Burkholderiaceae bacterium | reverse complement strand
GCGGCGAAAAAACCGGAGACCTGAGCGGCGCGGGCCTGGCTGCACTTACCGGCAATCCGTTTGTCGGCAAGGGCAACGCTGGCCGAGGCTCGGTGAACCCGGACTTTGTGCGCCCTTCCCTTGGTCAGACCGGCAATGACGGGAAGTCAACCACAACCAAGTCGAGCAGCGACAAGGCCATTGCCGACACCATCAGCGACCTGGACCGCTATTCCCAAAGCCTGTTGCAGGCGATTGGGAACGAGAAAGATTTGACCGAGGTTGAAAAAGCTCGGATCCGCATCGCCGAGTCCGGCGGGCAAGGGTTCAGCGAATTCAAGCGCCAGTATGTGCTGGGACTGGCCGAACAGTTGGACGCCATTAAGGCCACCGCTGCCCAGGAGAAGGCGCTGTCCGAGATCCGCGTGCGTGCGGATGAGCTGACCACCCGCCGCCTGGGCAGCATGATCGCAGAGAATGACGCCATCGTCGCCAACAACGCCACGCTGCGCGATCAGCTTGATGAGCTTGGCCTTACCGCAGATGAGCTCGGCCGGCTTCACACCCAGCCAGTTGAGCATCGCAATCACCGTGGTGGCCTTCAGCGTGGAGCCGTTGTCGCCATGCAGGATCGGCTTGGTCGTCATGGTTACAATGCCCTCGGCGAGCGCAGTGCGCTTGACCAGGTGAATGGCGTGGGCAGAGTCGTCGTTGTCGTGCACCTCCCAGCCCACGATTTTTCGGCTGTACAGGTCCGGGGACCACACTGGGTTCCGTGTATGCGCACCGCTGGCTTCGCCGGGCCGGGTGGCGCTAGATACCAAATGCGCTGTGGAGAATCGAGCCTGTTGCAGATTGGCGATGCGAACACTCCCATGCTGGAAACTCGATTCATCAGAAAGCTCCTTGTCGAAGACACCGCGGGAACCGCCGGGCAGGCTCATCTGAGCGCTGCCAGCGGTCTCGTGAAGGTAGCAAACCAGTTGTTTGTGGTGGCCGACGACGAGAACCACCTGGCGATGTTTGATTTGTCCAACGGCGACCCCGGTCGCTTGGTCCCAATTCTTGACGGAAAGCTGCCGCTGCGCCACAAGGCGCGCAAGGCGGCCAAGGCGGACTGCGAATCGTTGCTCATGCTCCCCGCCTTCGGCGACTACCCGAACGGTGCCCTGATGGCCATGGGATCTGGATCCCGCCCTTCTCGGCACCGTGGCGCGCTGTTGGCCCTCACCGCTACCGGTGACATTCAGGGACCGGTGCGCACCCTTGACCTCACACCGCTGCTCGCCCCGCTGCGCGATCACTTTTCTGATCTAAACATCGAAGGCGCGTTTGTCCTGGGCGAGTCGTTGTGCTTGCTCCAGCGCGGCAACGCCCGCTCGGGCATCAACGCTCGTATTGACCTGAGTTTGCCCGATCTGCAACGATGGCTCGCCGCTGCCGGCCCGGCGCCCGGACCCGGGTCGATCACGCCCTTTGAACTCGGAGCCATTGACGGTGTCGCCCTGTCGTTCACCGATGGCGCGGCGCTACCAGCGGGCAAATGGCTGTTCAGCGCGGCGGCGGAGGACACCTCGGACACGTACAGTGATGGATTTTGCGCGGGATCAGTGATCGGCCTCGTTGATGCGGGCGGCACGATCAGAACGATGGAACGTCTGTCACTGACCTGCAAAGTCGAGGGTGTCGCGGCAGAGTCAACCGGCGAGACGATCGAGCTGCTCTTGGTGACCGATCCCGACGACAGGGGGCAGCCTGCGTTGCTGCTGTCGACACAATTACGCCCCTGAATGGGGCTGTCGCGCAGCAGCGATCGCTTCACGCCCAAGTGGAACGATTGTTCGGGGGCATCGAATATCGGAAGACGATCGACTAGCGACCGGAGATCTGGCTACCTGGCGATTCAGACAATCTCGAAGGACCCGACCCGACCCTAAATGGTCGTCCCTGAATGTTGCCTCGGAACCAGTGTCGTCATGCGCTGCAGGAACTCCACCGGCGACATCACGATGTGGGTGGTGCCGTGGCGCCAGGCCGTCTTGAGTTTGAGCACCACCTGCCCGGCGCTATTGATCTGCACCCGTTCGTTGGCCAGTGCCGATCGTGTGATGTACCAGCACAGTTGTGCCAGCCGCTGACGCTCGTCGGCATCGCAGAGCACCGCCGCGAGCAGCTTGAAAACCAGCTGGTCGGCACACAACGCCTGGGTGGGCGCGGCGTCGCGCGCCATCGCGCCTCGCACCGTCAAAACCTTCTGCCCGGCGCGCGGACCAAAGGCAAGGCGGTAGGTACACGCCGCCCGCAGTGGCCTGAGCGCGCGGGCAACATCCGAATCGGCACATGGCCAGGGCGGTTTGCCATGTCGCCAGGGCGCGTACAGGGAGGAGGTCGAAGGCTGGCTGCAGGCAGGACTTGTCGCGCTCGCTGCCGCCATCGGCCGCATGGCCAAGGGGAATCGCAAGCGCCTGGACGATCAGTGCCAGCACGGCAAGCATACGGACCCAGGGCACTGCGGGAATCCGGGTGTTCATGTCGCTCGCTACTTTTCAACCGGCACCATTGCGCGGCGCACGCTGGTGTGTCCTGCGCGCGTTCGAACCACGACCGATGCTTCGGGGACGCCGGGTCGCAGCCATGCCGTCCACCAGGGGCTGCAACGCAAAGGCCTGGCGCGATTGCCGCGTTTCGCCCGACAACGGCATTCAGCACGGTTCGAGGGTATGCAGCACCACCTGTTCGTCCCTGCCGCGCAACGCATGTCGCCCCAATGCCCTGAACTGGAACGACGGGTCGGGCCCGAGCTGGCCCGCCAGTTGCTCCGAAACCAGGTTGTCGACGCTCAGTTCGTTGCACAGCCCCTGGACGCGGGCCGTCGTATTGAGCACATCCCCGGTGAAGATGATGTCCGTCTTGACCACGCCTATCTCGCCGGTCGTGACACTGCCGCAATGCAAGCCCGCCTTGAACGTCGGGACAAGGCCGTATGCCCGCTGGTATTTGCCGGCCCGCTGCGCGAGCGCCGCCCGCATGGCGCAGAAACACCGGATGCAGTTGTTGTTGCGCAGGCCCGCATCGAGGGGCCAGGACACGACGATCTCGTCGCCGACATATTGGTAGATCTCGCCCGCATGGTCGATGATGGGGTCCGACAGGTCGGCGTAATACGCCTTGAGCATCTCGAAATACCGCACGTGCCCGAGTTTTTCGGCAAAGGTCGTCGAGGACTTCATGTCCAGGAACATGAAGATGCGTTCTTCGGCGACCGGCCGGTGGTATTTGCCCGTCAGGTAGTTGTGCAGCACGCCCTGGCCAAGGTTGTCGCCGATGTCGGAGTAGAACAAGGCGATCACCATCAACGCGGCAATGAACAGCGTGACGCTCCAGAATGCGAAGCTCGAAAGGAAATTCCATGTGGCTTCCCAGACGACCGGGTCGAACACCGAGGCGTCGAGTTTCTGCACGTTGTTGACGGTTGTCGCCGCCAGCAGAAAGACGGTGATGATGCCCAGGTAGACCAGGGCCTTGCATGCGATCTTCGTGCCGAAACTCCGTCGGGCGAACAACCGTTTGAGGTAACGCACTTCGAAGACGCCGACCATCAGTCCGGTGCAGGTCGACAAGACCAGGTTGGAGACAAGTCCGCTTGAAAAGTCGTAAGGGTTCCCGGTGGAGGGATAGTGCGTGGTATTGCCCAGTATGCCTTTTTCGATCAACGCATAGATCAGGCCGAAGACGGGCCACAGCAGGCCGAACGGAATGATCTGCAATATGAAACGTCGTGTTCTGGGATGCATGGTCGCCTCCGTTTGGCGCGCAGCTTGTGGCGCAGTGGTGGGGGTGTCACCCCGGGCGCAAGACCGGGGCAGCTGGCTGGCGCAGCGGGCGACAGGGTCGGACTTCCACCTTGCACCAGAGGCTGCATCGGTCGGACCCGAGCCCGATGGAACGCATAACGACGCAGTGCATTATGCGGTTGCCGGGTGCCACCGGCCGGACTCGGGGCACACGCATGCCGCAGCGCCGTTCAGCAGGAACTGCTCTTCGTGAGGCAAGGCCTGCAGCCCAGGTGCATGAGGATGCGTTCGATCGTTTCCGCGTCCAGGCTGGGCCCAACGATCCTGATGTCGCCTCCGCAGTTCAGTCAGCGCCGCAAAATTCAAATGGACGCTACAAAGCCACCGAACCTCAATGTCGCTTCATGGACGTCAAAAGCCGATGGCGGAGCGCCAGCCAATGACAGCTTCGCAGCGTAGTTAACCTTCACCGCCTTGACCTACAACCCCCACACCACCACCGCCCGCAACTGCAACCAGTGC
>JBKJRR010000419.1:0-3491 GCA_046594635.1 Burkholderiaceae bacterium | reverse complement strand
CAACAGTGTGGGCTGGATCCACCATGTCGGCGTGATGCGGGGTCTGGTCGAAGGCCAGATCCATCTGGGCCCCTGGAAGGACACACTCAAGCAGGATCCGACCCGGTTGATGGACGCCTATCTGGCCAGCGCGCAAGGTCAAGGCGAGTGGAATGGCGCCCAGGACGCGCGGCGCAGGTAAAGTCGGTATCCATGAAGATCACGCTCAAGCTGTTTGCCTCGCTCACCGACTATCTGCCTGCAGCCGTCAAATACACCAACATGCTGGAGATGGATGTGGCGCCCGACGCCAGCATCAGCCAGATCATCGGACCAATGGCGCTGCCCGAGAAGATGGTGCATCTGGTACTGGTCAACGGCAAGTACGTGGAGCCTGCCGATCGCATGACGCGTACGCTGGTCGAGGGTGATGTACTGGCCATCTGGCCGCCGATTGCCGGCGGCTGAATCCGGTCCGGCAAACAGCACCACGATGCAAGCTTTCTACGCCGCGAGTTTTGATCGCGAAATGGGTTGCACTGAAAAGGAGTGGCTGGGCTGGTTGCCCGATGCCATGGGCAGCCATCCCTATCAGCAGATTGCGCAGGCACTGACCGCGCGCATCGGGTCCGGCCAGTTCATGCTGTCCTGGCGTGTCGGGGAGCCGCGCGTCATCGCGCTGGCGCGTATTCCCCGGCTGCTGGTGAGTTTTCGATTCACCGGCCTGGATGATGCCCAGCGTTATCGTTTCATGAAACGCTTCGACCTGTACATGCAGCGCGGCGGCGGCTGAGCCAAATGGGCGGCGGTATCGCGTGGACCCGGCGGTCTTGCCGCTAGACTCCTTGCCATACGAAGGAACAGACGCATGGTGACCAGGGCCGAACTCTCCGAATTCCTGAAGCGGGAATTCCCTCAGAACAA
Organism: Burkholderiaceae bacterium; assembly: GCA_046594635.1. Classification (GTDB taxonomy): domain Bacteria; phylum Pseudomonadota; class Gammaproteobacteria; order Burkholderiales; family Burkholderiaceae_C; genus CAISIP01. The sequence continues at coordinate 2,588 of JBKJRR010000419.1, read as the reverse complement.
ATGTACGATCGACGCGATCGGCGCGCGCTCGGCCACGGTGCGCCATGAAATTGGTGAGTCGGAACTGCGCCCCGGCGGAACCGTTTCCGGTCCGGTGATGATGACGGTGGCTGACGTTGCACTTTATGTGGCCATTCTGGCGGAGATCGGTATCGTTCCGCTGGCAGTGACCACCAGCCTGAACTTCAATTTCATGCGCAAACCGGCCAGCGATCGCGCCATCGTCGGCGTGTGCAAGATGCTCAAGATCGGGCGCACGCTGGCCGTGGGTGAGGTGACTCTGTACTCGGAAGGTCAGGACGAACCGGTGGCGCATGCGGTCGGCACCTATGCGATTCCGCGCTGACCAACGACCCGGCTGATTGACGCCATGCAAGCGATCCCTGCGACGATTTTGTTGCTGACCTTGAGCAACATCTTCATGACCTTTGCCTGGTACGCCCATCTCAAGGAGATGGGGCACAAGCCCTGGTTGTTTGCTGCGCTGGTGAGTTGGGGTATTGCCTTGTTCGAGTACCTGTTGCAGGTGCCGGCCAACCGGATCGGTTTTACCGTGTTGTCGGTGGGCCAACTCAAGATCCTGCAGGAAGTCATCACACTGTCGGTCTTCGTGCCGTTTGCCGTGTTTTACCTGAAAGAGCCGCTCAAGCTCGACTATCTGTGGGCCGCCCTGTGTATCCTGGGGGCGGTCTATTTCATCTTTCGCAGTCGCTGGAGCGGTGGTTGAGCAACCGCACACGGCACAGGCTGCGGATGGCGTTCGCGTCGGTGGCGCCATCCCGGCTGCAGCTTGCTTGATTTTTTTCGGGAGACTTTGCCATGGGTGTCGATCCTCTGCCGCTTGCCCCCGATCTGGTTCGGGTCCTGTCCGGCATTACGACCGCGACGCTGACGACCGTGCTGCTGAAGAAGGGTTTGCGCAATGTCTGGATGCGTGGTTCGCGTCCGCTCAGACCGGGTCAGTCGCGGCGGGTCGGGCGGGCATTTACGCTGCGCTTCGTACCGGCGCGTGAAGACCTGGCAACACCGGCCTCCTGGGGCGCACCCATCTCGACCCGCGCCGCGATCGAGGCCATGCCGCAGGGCTGCATTGCCGTCGTTGATGCAATGGGTGTGCCCGATGCCGGCATCTTCGGCGATATACTGTGCGCACGTATGCAAAAGCGTGGCGTCACTGCACTGGTGAGCGACGGTGTGGTGCGTGACCTGGACGGCGTGCTGGCCACCGGCTTGCCGGTGTGGTGCCAGGGGGCCGCTGCGCCGGCATCGGTGGCTGGCCTGACCTTTGTGGCCTGGCAGGAGCCGGTGGGTTGTGGTGGTGTGGCCGTGTTTCCGAACGATGTGGTGGTGGTCGACAACGACGGTGCTGTATTGATCCCGCAGGCCTTGCTGGACGAGGTGGTGACAGCCGCGGTCGAGCAGGAGCGGCTCGAGGGCTGGATCATGACCCAGGTCGAGGCCGGCGTGCCGCTTCCCGGGCTGTACCCACCGAATGCACAGAACAAGGCACTGTATGAGGCCTGGGCCGAGAAGCAGGGCTGAGGTGGTGCCGACCAATTCGTTACGCTTCTTGCACCTGGGCAGGCAAGTGTTCGCAACTGCGTATCTACCATCGGCTTCTTTTCAAGGAGAACCCGATGTCACTGCAATCCCCATTCTTCGGCAAACGTGATCCCGACCCTGCAGCAGCGCGGCGTGCACAGACCATGGCACAGCTCAATTCCCATGGTTCAGCGGCACCGCAGCAGCCAAGCGCCGGCATGACACCCGCTGCCGCGGTGGTTGCAGCCCAGGCGCCCGCGACGTCCGAGACCGTTCAAGCGCCTGTGCAAGCGCAAGCGCAAGTTGGCAGCAAACTTACCGTGGGCCCCAACATCAAGCTAAAGGGCGTCGAGATCACCGACTGCGATACCTTGTATGTCGAGGGCACAGTCGAAGCCACGATGGACTCGCGCCTGATGCAGATCGCCGAATGTGGCGCGTTCAAGGGATCGGCGTGTATCGACATCGCCGAGATCCATGGCAGCTTCGATGGCGACCTGACCGTGCGTGACAAGCTGATGATCTATTCCACAGGCAGGATCACCGGCAAGATACGGTACGGCAAACTGGTGATCGAGGAGGGGGGGCAACTCTCGGGTGAGGTGGTGTTCGGTGCGGCTGAAAGCAAACCTCGCGTGGCAGCAACACCACGCGTCGGCCTCCAGGCGGCCTGAACGGTACGCTGTGTGACAGCTGGTAGCGCAGGTCGGCGCTACCATTGACGCCATCGATTCCGCACACAGGAGGGGACTGGAGATGGCAAGAGTCACGCGGCGCAGGGTTTTGACCGGCATTGGCGCTGCCGTCGCTGTTGTCGGTGCTGCCACCTGGTGGGTGGCCCGACCCAAACCGGCACCCATCGGGTTTAACGTGTCGGCCCAGCAACTCGCGACAGCGCGCGATCTGCTGGCGCGCCATCCCTCGATCGATGCCCATGCGCATCCGGGCCGCAGCTTTGTGGACGGCGCCCAGAACCTGGCGGGGCTGGTCTGGCTTTACGCGAAGCTGGGCAGCTTTGAGGACGACACGATTGCCGACATGCGTGC
>JBKJRR010000401.1:0-10047 GCA_046594635.1 Burkholderiaceae bacterium | reverse complement strand
TTGCTAAGTGGCGCGCGGTGATCGCAATCGACCCTGGCCTTCCAAGCATGGCGTGCATCGAGGCCAACGCCCACGCGTTGGCGCGGTATGCCGCGTTGTGCCAGGAAGCCGGGCTCTTGCCCATCGTCGAGCCCGAAGTGCTGATGACGGGCGACCACACGCTGCAGCACTGCGCCGAAGTCACCGCGCAGGTGCTGCACGAGGTCTTTGAGCAATTGAATGCACAGCGCGTGATGCTCGAAGGTCTGCTGCTCAAGCCGAACATGGTGTTGCCGGGCATGGACTGCGCCCACCAGGATGCCTTGGACGAAGTGGCCGCCGCCACCGTGACCTGCCTGCTGCGCGCCGTGCCGGCCGCAGTGCCGGGCGTCGCGTTCCTATCGGGTGGACAGAGTGCCGAGTTGGCTTCCGCCCGTTTGAACGCGATGAACCGATGCTTCGAGGCGCGCCTGCCCTGGGCACTGACGTTTTCGTTCTCGCGCGCGATTCAGCAACCGGCGCTCGACATCTGGCGTGGCGAGCCCGGCAACCTTCAGCAAGCGCAGCGCGCTCTGCAGCACCGCGCCGCCTGCAACCGCGCCGCGCGGCGAGGTGAGTACACCTCTGCGATGGATGCTGCGGCCTGAAACAAAGGCAGACCCACCATGACTTCCCCGCTCGACCTGCAGTGCATCAACACGCTTCGTTTCCTGTCGGTGGACATGGTGCAGAAGGCCAACAGCGGCCACCCCGGCCTGCCGCTGGGGGCGGCTGCGATGGCCTATGCCCTGTGGACCAGCCATCTGAAGCACCACCCGGCCAATCCGCACTGGCCCGATCGCGACCGTTTCGTTCTTTCGGCAGGCCACGGCTCTGCGCTGCTGTACAGCCTGCTGCACATGATCGGCTACGACCTGTCGCTGGAGGACCTGAAGCAGTTCAGGCAGTGGGGCAGCAAGGCGCCCGGTCATCCTGAACGCGGCCACACGCCGGGCGTCGAGATCACGACCGGCCCGCTCGGCCAGGGCCTGGCGAATGCGGTGGGCATGGCCATCGCCGAAGCCCACCTGGCGGCACGCTACAACCGCGACGGTCACGCGCCGGTCGATCACCGCACTTGGGCGCTGGTCAGTGACGGTGACCTGATGGAGGGTGTGGCGGCCGAGGCGGCCTCGCTGGCCGGCCACCTTCACCTCGGCAAGCTCGTCTGCCTGTACGACGACAACCGTGTCACGCTGTCGGCAGGTACCGACATCACCTTCAGCGAAGACCGCGCTCTGCGCTTCCAGGCCTGTGGCTGGCAGACGTTGGTTGTCGAAGACGGCAACGATCTGGACGCGGTGAATGCGGCGCTCGACGCGGCGCGCGCCGAGACCACGCGGCCGTCGTTGATCCTCGTGCGCACGCACATCGGCTTGGGCTCGCCGGAACAGGACAGCTTCAAGGCGCACGGCTCGCCGCTGGGTGCCGAGGACGTGAAGCGCACCAAGCAGGCGCTGGGCTGGCCGCCCGATCCACCGTTTCACGTGCCGGCGGCGGCGCTCGACCACTTCCGCCGGGCGCTGTCACGGGGCGAGCAGGTCGAGGCCGAGTGGAACGCGCGAATGCGGGGCTACGCCGAGGCATTGCCGGATCTGTGCGCCGAACTGCAGGGCCGCCTGGGCGGCGACCTGCCGGCAGGCTGGGACTCTGAGATACCGTCCTTTCCCGCCGACGAGCAGGGCATGGCCAGCCGGGTGGCCGGTGGACGGGTGATGAATGCCATCGCGTCCCGCCTGCCCGCACTCTTCGGCGGTTCGGCCGACCTGGACCCGTCGACCCACACGGCCTTGAAGGGCCAGGGCACCTTCAACCCGCCGCTGCGCATCGGCGAAGACGCGCAGGGTGGCAACGCCGGTGGCTGGGGCTTTGCCGGCCGCAACCTGCATTTCGGCGTGCGCGAGCATGCGATGGGCGCCATCGTGAACGGCCTGGCGGCGCACGGCGGCTACCTTCCCTTCGGATCGACGTTCTTTGTCTTTTCCGACTACATGCGGCCAGCCATCCGCTTGGCCGCACTGATGGGCCTGCACGTGGTGCATGTGTTCACGCACGACAGCATCGCAGTGGGCGAAGACGGCCGGACGCACCAGCCCGTCGAACAACTTGCCAGCCTGCGCGCGATCCCCAACCTCACGCTGATCCGCCCGGCGGATGCCAACGAGGCCGCTGTGGCGTGGAAGGTAGCGATCGAAATCCGCGACCGGCCCGTGCTGCTGGTGCTGACGCGGCAAGACCTGCCCACGCTGGACCGCAGCCGACATGCCAGCGCCGAGGGCTTGCGTCGGGGCGCCTACGTGGTACTGGAACTGGGCCCAGCTAGCACCGGTGAGGTCGAAAGCAGAAGCGAGCCCGATCTGATCTTGTTGGCCAGCGGCTCAGAAGTGAGTTTGATCCTGACCGCCGCCGAACGCCTGCAGGCCGACGGTTTGTCCGTTCGCTGCGTGTCGATGCCAAGCTGGGACTTGTTCGATGCCCAATCGCGCGCCTACCGAGATGAGGTGCTGCCACCCGACGTGCCGGCGCGGCTGGCCGTGGAACTGGGGGCCGCCCAGGGCTGGCACCGCTATGTGGGCGACGGGGGAGATGTGCTGAGCGTCGAACGCTTCGGCGCATCGGCACCCGCGGGCGTATTGCTGCGCGAGTTCGGTTTCACGGTTGACAACGTGGTGCTGCGCGCCCATCGTTTGCTGGCCGCGAAGAGGCGCGACGTAGCGGCGCTTGGTGGCATACGCGTCATTGATCAGAGGAGCCGACCATGATGTACACGTTCAAGTGCAAGGCGGCGGGCGACGTGACCATGACGCAGGCGGATGGCGACCAGTTGCTTCAGATCATCGGCAAGACGCCGACTGCCGAGGGCATCATCGAAGTGGCGGCAGTCGATGCGGCGATTCAGGCGCTGGAGAACGCGGTCGCCAGCCCGCAGGCGGCGCGCCATCAGGCCGCAAAGCAAGCCTCCACCCAGCCGCGTGACTGGTCATCCGAAGACGAGTTTGTGGAACTGCATCAGCGAATATGGCCCTTGGTGGAGATGCTCAAGCGGGCGCGAGACGAGCGCGAGGTCATCGTCTGGGGCGTCTGACGCGGCGCCCGGCGGTTCACCTCGACTCGACCACGCTCGCCGACGGCCATGCGGCATCAGGACTTGGTGCCCCGGACCGGGTATTGTTTTTCCTGGACGAACTTCAATCCGGACAGCAGTGGCGCAAGGTCCGGCCGCGAGAACGGTGCATTCGAGATGTCGACGACCTGCACGTTGCCTTCGGGATTGATCGCAAAGATCGCGGGTTCGGCGAAAGGCCGGTCGGTCTCTTGCGGCGACCGCGGATCAGAGATGTAGAGGCCGAGTTCGCGCATCTGCGGCAGACTCATGTGGTGGGCCACCGGGAAACGCCAGCCTTCGTCCTTGTCCTCGGTCTCGGCCTTCTCGCGCGGATCAGCGGAAACAGCAGCGACCTGGATACCGACCGCTTCGAATTCCCGCAGCTTGTCGTTCAGGGTCGCGAGGTACTTCTTGCACAGCGGTCAGTGCTTTCCGCAATAGACGACAAGCAGGCGCCATCCCTTGCCACCGGCCAGGGTGAGATCGACCCCACCAACCAGTGGCCAAGTCAAACTCGAAAAGGGCTGCCTGCTGCAGTGCGTGTCGTGGTGCTCATCGCTGGGCCGCTCACGATCGTTCGAAGAGCAAGGCCGCGTTCTCGCTCGCCGGCGTGGTCTCCGTCGGCAGGTGATTGGGCGGGCGGAAGCCGACATCCTCGCTGCGCAGCCCCGGCCGAGAGCCGGGGTCGGCGCTGGCCTCCCACTCATCGACATGGACGATGCGCACCTGGACAACGGCAAGATCCGGATCGGTCGGGCCGCCAGAAAACCAGGCGTCGGCTGAGCCGTTCCACAAGGACTTCGCCTTGTCTCCATCCTCGACGACTGCCGCTGTGCCGGTCACAGAGATCCAGCACGCGTCGCCTGGCGGCGAGTAGGCGACGTTGACCGAGGATTCGACCCGGATGTCTGCAACGGGGTCGCTCTTTCTGGACATGAAGAACCACAGGCTGTCGTCGGCATCAAGCGCCGTGTTCTGCATCGTCATTGGCCGCGAATGCAAATGACCGTTGGCGTGGCGGGTGGTGAACATTGCGAACTTGCAGTCCTTGATGTCGTTCCAGAGCGCCTGGCGGGAAGGATGTCTGGGCGTTGTCATCGGAAGTCTCCACTGTGGGTTTGGACCCCGGACATTGCCCGGGGATCTACAAGTTCGAATCGTCCACCAATGCAAGGTCGGCGTCTGTAGGACAGCGCACCTTCGTGCAGCGTGCGACCAAACGCTCCTGGCACCCGGGACATCACGACGCGCGCACCACCCGACCGATGGTCAGGCCCTGCACCAGGATCGAGAACACGACCACACAGTAGGTCAGAGCGAGAACAGTGTCGCGGTACGGACCGACTGGCAGCGACAGTGCCAGTGCGACCGAGATCCCGCCGCGCAATCCACCCCACGTCAGGACGCGCCAGGAGCCTGTCGGCAAGCCGAAGCGGCCGCCGAGTGCTGCCACCGGCAAGCCCACGCTCAGGCTTCGCGCAAGCAGGGTGACGGCGATAGCCACTGCGCCCGCGACCAGCAGCGGCACCGAAAAATGGATCAAGAGCACTTCCATGCCGATCAGCACGAACAGCACCGCATTGAGGATCTCGTCCAGCAACTCCCAGAACATGTCGACGTAGCGGCGCGTGGTGTCGCTCATGCCCAGAGCGCGGCCCTGGTTACCGATGATCAGGCCAGTGACCACCATGGCCAGCGGCCCGGAGATGTGCAGGCGGCTCGCCAGCGCGTAGCCGCCAGTCACGGCGGCCAAGGTCAACAGCACCTCGACCTTGTATTCATCAACGCTCTTCAGCAGCCGGTAAGTTGCAAAGCCCAGCACCAGTCCGAAGGCGATGCCGCCGCCCGCTTCGCGCGCCAGCAGCGTCAGCGCCGATCCGATGGTGGGCGCGCTGCCGCTGCTCAGCATGTCCACAAGCAACGCAAAGACGACGATGCCGACACCGTCGTTGAACAAGGACTCGCCAGCGATCACGTGTTCGAGGTTCTTCGGCGCACCAGCCGACTTCAGGATGCCCATGACCGCGATCGGATCGGTGGGCGAGATCAAGGCGCCGAACAGCAGGCAGTACATCAGCGGCAGTTCCAGCCCCACCCACGGCAGCGCTGCCCATAGTCCGTAGCCGACCATCAGGGTCGACACCAAGGTGCCGATCAACGCCAATGAAGCCACTGGCCAGCGCAGCGCCTTCAACTCGCTCAAGTCCACGTGCAGCGCGCCGGCAAACAGCAGCAGCGACAGCATGCCTTGCATCAGCACGTCCGAGAAATCGATGGAACGCACAAGCGATTCCTCGTACGTGCGCATGGCATGAGACACACCGGCAACGTCGAGCCCGACGATCACCAGCGACAGAACGAGCGCGATGACCATCACCCCGATCGTCGTCGGCAGACCGACGAAGCGATGGTTCAGGTACGCCAGCAGCGCAGTGAGAACGAGACAGGATGCGGTGATGTCGAGCATGGGGGGAGTCACGTTGGTTGCAGGACACCGGCAGTCTGCCGTAGTCGTGAGGCCCGGGATGATGGCTCGATGCTGCGTTATCGCTGCTTGTGCTGCAAGGTCTGCACGGGCATCATGCGACCGTCGAGATTGGTCATGCTGACGATCGAGCCGAAGCCATCCAGGCTGACGATGAACACGCAAAGGCCAGATCCAGATTGTTGTTGGCGCCTTCAGGTCCGCTGGAGATTTGCAAGACGAAGAGCAGGTGCATACCCAGCTGAGCGATGGCCCGCGCGGCCGGCGGGTCGAGCACAACGGCCTGCCAGGTCGATGCTGTCGCCACAGTGCCCATCATGTCTTGCTCATGTGCGTCGCCGCGGCCGTCAGATCGATGTGATTGCGCGACTCGATGTAGATGCGCGTGATCTTCGGAAAGCGTTCTCGGATCTCGCGCTCGATGCGGTCGACGGTGGCGGCCGCATCGTCGGCAGCCACGCCGTCGGCGAAGACGACGTCGAGTGCCAGCAGCACGTCCTCAGCGCCGATGTACATCGTCAGCGGCAGGCCCACCTTTTGCACGTGGCGCTGATGTTGTGCGATGTCGCGGATGGCAGCGGCGGTGTCGGGTCGCACACCCTCGCCGACGAGCAGCCCACGCGATTCGCGGATTAGCAGCATCGCCACGCCTGCGAGGATGCAGCCGATGACGACCGAAGCCGCACCGTCGAGCACCGGCATGTTCAGGCTATGGCTGGCCCAGACGCCGGTGGCGGCCACCGCCAAGCCGGCCAGTGCGGCGCCGTCTTCGGCCAGCACGGTGTAGACGGCGGGGTCCTTGCTGCCATGCAGTGCTGACCAGAAGGGCCGTCCTGCCGCCTGGCTGCGGAACTGGCGCAGTGCGACCAGGAAGCTGGCGCCCTCGAAAAGCGCCGCCATGGCCAGCACGGCGTAGCTCCAGGTCGGGTCGGTCAGCGGTTCGGGTCGGCGCATGTGCATCACGCCCTCGTAGATCGACATGCCGCCACCAAGGCCGAAAACCAATACCGCGACGATCAGGCTCCAGAAATACAACTCCTTGCCACGGCCGAAAGGGTGCTCCGGCGTCGCCGGTTTCCTCGCCATGTGCAGGCCGACGAGCAGCAGCCCGCCATTGCCGGCGTCGACGGCCGAATGGATGCCTTCAGAGAGCATCGCCGAGCTGCCACTGAAGCCGGCCGCGACAAACTTTGTCACCGCGATCGCCACGTTGGCGGCAATGGCGCCGTAGACGGCGATCTTCGATTCAGCCATGCCGCAAAGCCCTGGCACTTGGCGAGCCTGAACCTCGCGAAGGTGCGCGCCGCACCGGGCGACCGTGGCCACCACGCGATGGCCATGCGGCGCTCACGAAACGCGGCGGACGGGACGCTGGCACTGGCGGATGGCGGCGAAACACCACTTCGTCGTTCTGCTTCAGGCTCTGGCCTGGGTGTCGTCGCCGATGTGGATGCGGGTGTCGCTGGCAAAGCGGTAGGGCGGAATCTCCAGGTTGCTTGGAGCCGGCTTGTTCTTGAACACGCGCCCAGCGCCGTCAAACGTCGACCCGTGACAGGGGCAGAAGTAGCCGCCTGGCCAGTCGGCCGGCAGACTTGGACTGACGGATCCCAACGGTGCACGGCTCGGCGAGCAGCCGAGATGCGTGCAAATTCCGATGGCCACGAAGACCTCGGGCTTGACCGCTCTCGCCGCGTTCTTCGCGTAAGCCGGCTGCTGGTCTCTCGTCGACTGCGGATCGACAAGCTGCGCATCATGGCCTTGCAGCGCGGCCATCATCTCCGGCGTGCGCCGCACGATCCATACCGGCTTGCCGCGCCATTCGACGGTCTTCAGGCCGCCTGGCGGGATGTCCAAGATATCCACCTCAACCGGGCCACCAGCGGCTTTCGCGCGTTCGCTCGGCGCAAATGACGAGACAAACGGAACTGCAGTCAACGCGGTGCCCACACCGCCCGCAGCCGCGGTCAACATCACCCACCGGCGTCGATCAGCATCCATTGGGAGGTCCGGGCTGGGGAAAGCTGTGTCCATCGTGGGTTCCTTGTGCCGCCTGTCGGATGCGTGCGTTCAGACTACCGGTCGAGTTCGCGGATCGAGACCTTCATCTCGGCGATCTCCCTGCGCTGCGCGGCGATATTCCCGCCGGCCAGCTTCCTGACGCGTGGGTCGCGGATGTGCGCCCGCTCGCTGGTCAGGATCGCGATGGAATGGTGCGGAATCATTGCGCGCATCCAGGACGCGTCGGTGACGGTGGCCTGCGAGCGAACCAACCACAGCGATGCGGCGAAGCGCACCGCACCAGTTGCCAAGATCGCGGCGTTGGCAGCGGCGTTCTCGTACATGCGCCACATGAACGCCAACATGACCGCTGCCATCGTGGCGCTCATCCGGACGGCCATGTAGGCGCGCGTCTCGCTGAAAAAGACGTGATCGAGCGCGTAGGTGTTCACGTACATCAGCCCGAACATCACGAGCGTCGACGTTGCGATCATGGTGCCGAAATTGGCATAAGACTTCATGACATGTTGAGTCTGATCAAGGGTGCGCCAAAACTCATACTTTCCCAGATCGCGGGGCCTCGGCTGTCAGACAACATCCACTCGGCGGGTAGGCTGTCCGCCTAGCGCAACGCCTGGGTCGCAGCCGTGAAGGCCGCCTCGACGGCAAACAGATCGTCTGGTTCCGGCACATCGACCAGTGCTGCTCTGACGATCATGTTGGCGTGGCGCTGCAGGGACGCCGAGTCAGCGGCGCGTTGCACGTGTCCTGCGATCTGGCGTATGGCATCGAGCAAGCGGATCGCCACGGCCGGGTTCGAACGAGCGCTTTGCCTGATCTGGTTGAAGGCCACTTCCACGATGCCTGCAAATGTGGGCCCAGGCGCCACCAGCCGGAGATTCCCGTGACGGTCGAAACGTTGCGCCGACGGCATGTCGCGACGGGCCAGGCGGCAAAGGCCAGAGGCCAGCCGGTCCACGCAGACGATCGCAGTAAAGGGGTCGTTGATGCCCGGCGACAGCGCACGGACGGCGATCTCGACCAGTTGCTGGAACGAGAACTCGACATCCTGCGCGCCTGTGCGCTGGTTGCCCGACACGAATGCAGCGTTGATCTTGCCGACCAGGGATTCGGTGAGGCGATCGCCAGGCCAGACCCTCACCAACGCGCGGCCCTCGACGAGATAGTGCCCCGGCCGACGCTCCAGTCGAAGCAGCAAGTCCTCCCTGACAGCCAAGTCCATCAGGGCGTCGGCGTCGATGCGCTGGAGATAGCCGTCCTGGACGGCACCGACAGAGCGGGCCTCGTTTGCAAAGGCCGCCGGCAGAACCGCTTCGCCCGGGGCGTTCGAGACTTGGGATGCAGACTTGCTCAGGTGGCCGGGAAACAGCCAGTCGATCCCGTCATGCAGTTCCCTGCTGACCCGCGCTACCACTTCATCGGCCTGGATGGAGACCGAGACGTGATGGATGAAATAGATCAGCACTCCGATACTGACCATTGGCCTGCTGCCGGTTTCAAAGACACCTTGTTAAGGTGCGGTACGAAACCGGAGGTGGTTTATGGCAACGAGACGGCAGTTCAGCCGGGAGTTCAAGCTTGAGGCGGTGAGGCTGGTCAAGGAACGCGGGGTGGCGCTGGCGCAGGCCGCGCGCGACCTGGACCTGCATGAAACTGTGCTGCGTTCGTGGATCAGGGAGTTGGGGGCCGATCCGCAACAGGCGTTTCCGGGCAAGGGTGTGATGAAGCCCGAGCAGTGTGAACTGGATCGGCTGCGCAAAGAAGTGGCCAAGCTCAAGATGGAGCGCGACATCTTGAAAAAAGCCGCGGCCTACTTTGCCAAGGAGTCGATGTGAAGTTCGGCTTCGTGGCCAAGCATCGAGGAATCTGACCGGTGGCATTGATGTGCGGGACGCTCGGTGTCTCGCGTGGTGGGTTCTATGCGTGGCTGGACAGGCCGCGCAGTCAGCGCGAGCTCGACGACGAAGAGCTCGGCAAGCGCATCAAGCAGAGCTTCATCGACAGCGACCGCACCTATGGGGCACGCCGGGTGTGGTTCGATGTGCTGGCGCTGGGCTTTGAATGTGGTCTGCACCGCATCGAGCGGCTGATGCAGGGGCTGGGACTGCGCGCCAGGCCACGCCGGCGTGGCCTGCCCAAGGACGAGGGCGCGCGCAGCGAGATCGCCGACAACGTGCTGGATCGCCAGTTCACGGCCGAGGCGCCGAATCAGAAGTGGGTGGCAGACTTCACGTACATCTGGACGGCCGAGGGTTGGCTGTTCGTGGCCGTGGTGCTGGACCTGTTCTCGAGGCGCGTGGTGGGCTGGTCGATGCAGAACCACATGACCTCACACCTGGTAGCCGATGCGCTGATGATGGCCGTCTGGCGCCGCGGGAAACCGCTGGCGCTGCTGCATCACTCGGACCAGGGAAGCCAA
>JBKJRR010000323.1:0-3331 GCA_046594635.1 Burkholderiaceae bacterium | reverse complement strand
GCAGAATGCCGGCGTGATCGCAGGCGCGCTGGCGATCGGCAGCGCTGGCGAACTGGTTGTGTCCGAACAGCATGCCGGGGTGCACAGCTTCAGCGGCACCGCCTTCAGCGGTGCAGGCAAGTTGACGATCGGCTCAGGTATGTCGGCCAGTTTCAGCAACACCAGTGGTGTCCTCGGGAGCCTGGACCTGCAATCTGCCAACGCCAGTGTCACTGCCGGCACCCTGACCGTTGCCAACCTCAGTCTGAATAGCAGCAGTTTCGGTGGCGCCGGCTCCATCACCGTCAGCAACAGTTTCAGCGACAGTAGTTCCCTGTTCAACCCGACAGGCAATGTCAGCATTACCCAGGCCAGCGGCAACCTGGTGTTCGATTTTTCCTTGAACGCAGCATCGATATCGCTGGCGGCACCTGCCGGCGATCTTTTCATCAACGGAGCGCTTAACGGAACCAGCATCAGCCTGGCAGCGGAGCGCGACATGGATATTGCATCGGCAGTCGCCACAACGGGTACCTTTTCCGCGACGACCAGCAACCCGGCTGGGGTCGTTACCGTGCGCAACATCGTGTCCTCCAACGGTTTCATGAGCTTGACGCTGGCCGGCGGCCTGACGGTGCAGGCCAGCGCCGGGGGCATGGCCAGCCTGACCACCGCAGGCGACCAGACGATTGCCACAACCGGCAACATCCTGCTGCAGGGAGCCGGGTCGGGTAGCAACAACAAGGCTGTCATCGAGGCAACCGGCCTGGCCAGCACACAGTCGGTGACCGCCAACGGCATCACCTTGCTCGGCGGTGCCGATGGCGGTGGCCTGGGCACGGGCAATTACGCCAGCCTGCGTGCAGCCGGCAACCAGACGGTGATCGTGGGCAATGGAGGCATCACAGTGACTGGGGGCAGCGGTACGCTCACCGGCAACTACGCGGCCATTGAACATAACGGCGGCGCCGGAACGTCGCAGTCGATCACTATCAACGGTACTGGCAACATCAACTTGCAGGGTGGATCGTCGGCTGGCGCCGGTGTAGGCGCCGGAGCCGGCAGCGAAGCGTCGATCCGCTCCGATTTCGGCGACAGCCAGACCGTCCTCTTCACCGGTATCGGCATCGGACGAGCGATCAATATCACCGGCGGTACGGTCGGCGGCGATGCCTACGCTGAAATCTATGCGGGGCTCGGCGCACAGTTCATCACTGGCGCCGGTCTGATCACGCTGACCGGTGGTGCCAGCGGCGGCGGTGCCAGCTTCGCAGGAAATGACACCACGAGTAACCTGGCCGCCATCAGCTCAGACCTGAACCACCAGACCATCAGTGCTGACGGCATCATTCTGCAAGGTGGCGCCGGCGGTATCAATAACCTGGCGGCGGTTGTCGCCGGCGGCAACCAGAACATCACGTTGGGAAGTTCAGGCCTGAGTCTTGCCGGCGGGGGCGGAGGCGCGGGACAGATCAAGAATGCAGCCGTGGTGCTCAAGACCGGTGACGTACCCGCGACGAGCCAGACCATCACCATTGGCGCGGGCGGATCGATCACCTTGCAGGGCGGTTCGAGCAGTAACACCAATGTCGGTTTTGACAATAATTTACTGGGCCTGAGCAACGGCAGCTTTGCGGCGATTCGCTCCGACGGGACGGCGCAGCTGATCGAGTTCACCGGGTCCAGCAGCAGCATCAACATGACGGCCGGCACGGTAGGCAGCAATAACCTGGTATTCATTCAGGCCACGACGGGCAGCCAGACTATCCGCGGGGATATCGCGACCAATGCGCCCGCCATCACCATCACTGGCGGTGCCTCAGGTGGCGTCACGAACGAAGGTAATCGAGCGGCGATCATCAGCGAAGTAGGCAACCAGTCGATCGTTGCGAGTTCGCTGCAGATACGGGGCGGCGCGACCGGCACGGAGAATCTGGCCCAGATCCGTCAAGGCAGCGCTAGCACTGGTCTGGCCAACACCCAGACCATCGACATCCTCGACGGCGCCAGCAGTCTGCTGCAGGGCGGGGGTGGCGCGACCAACCTGGCAAGAATCCAGGCATATGGTACGACGCAGACCCTGAATCTGGGCAGTGGCAGCACGCTTGCTCTGCTGGGCGGAACCGGATCGAGCTTCAACTTCGCACGGATCGAATCCGTCCTTGGCGACCAGTTCATCACCGGCAACAGTGTCATCACGCTCACCGGCGGTCCTTCCGGGGGCACGGTCACCAGCGCTACGACAGGCGGAAATTTTGCCGACTTCCGCCAGCGCGTAGTCGGTAAGCAACAATCCGTGTCGGCGGATACGCTCACATTGACCGGTGGATTGACGGGTATCGAAAACGGCGCGTTCATCCGCGCCGATGGCGCGCAAACGGTCAACGCCACCGGTATCACATTGCAGGGCGGCGCCACCGGCACCGACAACATCGCCCAGATCAACGCCATTGCTTCGAACCAGATACTGAATATCGGCACTGGCGGCATCAGCCTGACCGGCGGCGGCGGCAACAGCACCGACCGGCGCAACCTTGCATCCGTGTTCCAGGGCGGCACCACCGGCATCAGCCAGACGATCAATATCAGTGGCGGCGGCGACATCACGCTGCAAGGCGGCAGCAGCGCGGGAACCAACGTCGGCGCCGACAACGGCAGTCTGGCCTTCATCACCAACCAGGGCGGCAGCCAGCTGATCGAGTTCACCGGTACCGGCAGCACGATCAACATCACCGGCGGCAGCGTGGGCAGCCTCAACGGAGCCGGTATCGTCGCGCGCAACGGCAGCCAGACGATACGGGGCAACATCGCGGCCAACGCACCGTCGATTAACCTGGTAGGCGGCAGCGGTGGAGTGGCCATTGAGGGCAACGGTGGGCAAATCAGTGCCAACACCGGCCTTCAGACTATTTCGGCCAAGTCAGTGAGCCTCAACGGCGGTAGTGGCGTGGACAGTTTCGCGACAATCACCGCGCCCAGCCAAATCCTGAATTTCGACGGCAATGTCAGCATTGCTGGCGGAACCGGTACAGGCGCATCGCCCGGTGCGCGCATCGGTGGGCGTGGCGGCGCGTCTGGCTCCAATGCGAATCTCAACCTGTCCATCACGGGTAATCTGTCGATATCGGCCGGACCGACCGCCGGAGCAGCCCTGGGCACCACCAGCCTGGCCACCGGACTGACCAATGACATCACCGCCACGATCGGTGGTGCATTGACGATGACCCCGAGCGCAGGTGCCGGTGTCCGCATCGGATCGCGGTTCAATGACGTGCAGGCGGGCACGATCGCGGTCACCGCGGGCAGCATGCTATTCAACGCGGGTGACGGCGCCAACAACGTCGCAGCCATC
>JBKJRR010000086.1:0-8883 GCA_046594635.1 Burkholderiaceae bacterium | reverse complement strand
GTCGTGGCGCGGCCAGAGGCAGGCGCCCCTTCGACCCGTCCAAGCCTGCGCAGGCAGGCTTGGAGCCGCGGGCCTCAGCCCCACTGGGGGGCGCCCCCTACGGCCTGGCAAAGCCAGTTCCGTGGGGGCCTGGGCTGGCCTGCTCCGCGGCCGCTTGACCATTCATGCGTCGTGGGTCGCGCCGCGCGCGATGCAACAACTGAAGAGAGACTGAACCATGAAACAGATCCAGGAAGCCTATATCGTCGCCGCCACCCGAACCCCGATCGGGCGTTCGCACCGCGGTTTCTTTCGCAACATGCGCCCGGACGATCTGCTCGTCAAGGCCATCCAGGCTGCATTGGCCCAGGTCCCGACCCTCGATCCGCGGGCGATTGAAGACCTGATCTGCGGCTGTGCCATACCCGAGGGCCCGCAAGGCCTGAACGTGGCGCGTATCGGCGCCGTGCTCGCCGGCCTGCCCCATAGTGTGGGCGGCATTACCGTGAACCGCTTCTGCGCCTCGGGCCTGAGCGCGATCCAGATGGCGGCGGACCGTATCCGCGTGGGTGAGGCCGACGTGATGATGGCCGCCGGCACCGAGAGCATGAGCATGGTGCCGATGATGGGCAACTCGCCGTCCTTGTCGCCATCCATGTTCGACCACGACGAGAACATCGGCATCGCCTACGGCATGGGACTTACCGCAGAGAAGGTGGCGAACCAATGGAAGGTCTCGCGCCAGACGCAGGATGCGTTCGCCGTGGAATCGCACCAGCGCGCTGTCGCCGCGATGAAGGCCGGCCACTTCACCGACGAGATCACGCCGATCGAGGTCACCGAGCGTACGCCGGACCTGGACACTGGCGAGGTGGCGCTTAAGACGCGCATGGTGTCACTGGACGAAGGTGCACGCCCGGACACCTCGCTCGAAGGCCTGGCCCGACTCAAAGCGGTGTTCGCCGCGCGGGGATCGGTGACAGCCGGCAACAGCTCACAAACCTCGGATGGCGCCGGTGCCTTGCTGCTGGCCAGCGAGAAGGCGATCAAGCAGTTCGGCCTCACCCCGCTGGCGCGTTTTGTCAGTTTTGCCAGCAAGGGTGTGCCACCACACATCATGGGCATTGGTCCGATCGAGGCGATACCAGCAGCCTTGCGCAGCGCAGGGCTCAAGCTCGACGATATCGACTGGTTCGAACTAAACGAGGCGTTTGCCGCGCAATCGCTGGCCGTGATCAACTCCCTGGGACTGGACCCGTCCAAGGTCAACCCGCTGGGTGGCGCCATCGCGCTGGGCCACCCGCTGGGCGCCACCGGCGCCATTCGCGCGGCCACGGTCATCCACGGTCTGCGTCGCACCCAGAAGCGTTACGGCATGGTCACGATGTGCGTGGGTATGGGACAAGGCGCGGCAGGAATCCTCGAGCGGGTTTGACCCGTGGCGCACGCGAATTGTCCGTTCGGCCATTTCGCGCTGGCGGCACGGGCCGACGCGCCCGCGGCGCTCCGCGGATCACCGGTAACAAGATTCTGTGGTTCGAGCAACAGAAAGGTCGGCCCAGCATGACGGATTCCACGCAAAGGCAATCGGTGGCGCTGGTCATTGGCGCGGGTGACGCCACCGGCGGTGCAGTCGCACGGCGTTTCGCGCGCGAAGGCCTGACGGTCTGCGCCACGCGCCGGCAGGCCGACAATCTCGAGCCCTTGCTGGCGCAGATCCGTCAGGAGGGCGGCGTCGCCCATGGTTTCGGCTCGGACGCGCGCGACGAGGACGCGGTGATCGCGCTGATCGAGCAGATCGAGTCGACGATCGGCCCGATCGAGGTGATGGTATTCAACATCGGCGCCAACGCACCCAGCAGCATCCTGCAGGAGACGAGCCGGCGCTACACCAAGATCTGGGAGATGGCCTGTTTGGCGGGTTTCCTCAACGGCCGCGAGGTTGCCAAACGCATGGTCACGCGCGATGGCACGGCGCGCAAGGGTACGATCATCTTCACCGGCGCCACCGCGTCCTTGCGCGGGTCGGCCCACTTCGCCGCATTCGCCGGTGCCAAGCATGCCTTGCGCGCGCTGGCACAGAGCATGGCGCGTGAACTGGGTCCCATGGGTGTGCATGTCGCCCATGTGGTGATCGACGGTGCCATCGACACCGCCTTTATCCGCGACAATTTTCCGCAGCGTTATGCGTTGAAGTCGCACGACGGTATCCTCAACCCGGACCACATTGCTGACCAGTACTGGATGCTGCACCGCCAGCCACGCGACGCGTGGACCCACGAACTCGATCTGAGGCCCTGGATGGAGACATTCTGACTCCGCCATTGCGCTGATGCCCATCAAATGAAAGGAAACGCCATGACCAAAACCGTTGAATTCCTGTTCGACTTCGGTAGCCCTGCCGCGTACCTGGCCTGGACCCAGTTGCCACGACTCGCAGCGGACACCGGCACTGCCGTCGATGTCCAGCCGATGCTGCTCGGTGGCGTGTTCCAGGCGACCGGAAACCGTGCGCCGATCACCGTGCCTCTCAAGGGTAGCTACCTGTTCAAGGACCTGAACCGTTTCGCACGCCGCTACGGTGTGTCGCTGGTGATGAACCCGCACTTCCCGGTCAACACCATTACCTTGATGCGCATCGACGTGGGAATGCTCGATGACGGTCATGCGCAGTTGCAGGCCTACCGCGACGCGGTGTTTCGCGCGATCTGGGTCGAGCAGCGCAATATGGCTGACGCCGACACGGTAGCGCAGGTGCTGGCCGCGGCTGGACTGGACGCGCCAGCGCTGCTGGCGATGGCGGCTGATCCGCAGGTGAAGGAAGCGCTCAAGACCCGCACCCAGAAGGCGGTCGAACGCGGCGTGTTTGGCGCGCCCACTTTTTTTGTCGGCGACGAAATGTTCTGGGGCCAGGACCGGCTCGACTTCGTGCGTGCGGCATTGACCACTTGATCGATGAACCAGGAGATTTTTTGATGAGCGACATATTGACCGACGTGACCGATGGCGTGATGACCATCACCTTCAACCGTCCCGACAAGAAGAACTCCATCACTGCGGCGATGTACGCTGCAATGGCCGACGCCCTGGCCCAGGCCAGGGATCAGGACGACATCCGCGTGGTGGTGTTCCAGGGAAGCGTGACGATCTTCTCGGCCGGCAACGACATTGCCGACTTTCTCGATCGGCCGCCGACGACGGCCGATTCGCCGGTCTATCGCTTCCTGTTCGGCATTTCCTCGTTCCCCAAGCCGGTGATCGCGGCGGTCTGCGGCCCTGCAGTGGGTGTCGGCACGACGATGCTGATGCATTGCGATCTGGTCTATGCTGGTGATAACGCGGCGTTTTCAATGCCGTTCGTCAATCTTGGCCTGTGTCCGGAAGCCGCGTCGAGCCTGCTGGTGCCCCAGATGCTGGGTTACCACCGTGCCGCCGAAGCCCTGTTGCTGGGCGAACCCTTCATGGCCGAGGCAGCGCTGGAGGTGGGGCTGGTCAATCGCATCGTGCCACCGACCGAGGCCAGCAACCTGGCGCAGGCGCAGGCACGCAAACTGGCGGCCAAACCCATCAGCGCGCTGGTGGAGACCAAGCGGCTGATGAAAAAAGGCCAGGCGCAACTGGTGGCGCAGCAAATGGCCGAAGAGGGCGCCAGCTTCGCGCGCATGCTGGGTGAACCGGCGGCGCGCGAAGCGTTCACCGCTTTCATGGAAAAACGCCGGCCCGATTTCTCGCGCGCCTGACCCTTTGAATCTCTCGCAGGAGACCCTATGACCCAGCTCGCAGGCAAGACACTTTTCATCACCGGCGCTTCGCGCGGTATCGGCCTGGCCATCGCCAAACGCGCCGCCGCCGATGGCGCCAACATCGTGGTGGCAGCCAAGACCACCGAAGTCAATCCGAAGTTGCCGGGCACGATTTTCAGCGCCGCAGCCGAAATCGAAGCGGCCGGCGGCAAGGCCCTGGCGCTGCAGGTCGACATTCGCGACGAGGAGTCTGTACGCGCCGCGGTCGCCAAGACGGTTGAGACGTTTGGCGGCATCGACATTCTGGTCAACAATGCCAGCGCGATCAGTCTGACCGGCACCGAAACCACGCCGATGAAGCGTTTTGACCTGATGCACGGTGTCAACGCGCGTGGCACCTATCTGTGCACGATGGCCTGTCTGGCCGAGCTGCGCAAGTCGGCCGAAAAGCGACGCAACCCGCATGTGCTGACGATGTCGCCACCACTGTCGATGCGCACACACTGGTTCGAGAACCACACCGCCTACAGCATGGCCAAGTACGGCATGAGCATGTGCACGCTGGGGCATGCCGGCGAGTTCCAGAAATTTGGCATCGGTGTGAACAGCCTTTGGCCACGCACTGCGATCGCAACAGCCGCGCTGCAGATGATTCCGGGTATCGACCTGGCCCGTTGCCGCAAGCCCGAGATTCTGGCCGATGCGGCCTACCTGATTCTGACCAGCGACAGCAGCCAGACCGGCAACTTCCATATTGACGATATCGTGCTCGCCAGTCATGGCATCACGGATCTGGAGCCTTATTCGGTGACGCCGGGGACGATCGACTTCATACCCGACTTTTTTGTCGACTGAGCGCCGATCGCCATGCCGTAGACTGCAAGACTGTCCACGGCACAGCCATGGCCCTGACACCAAGGAAGTTTGTGCCGATGCGCCTGGGTTCCACTGAAGAATTGCTCGAAGCCCATCACGGGATGTTGATTGATGGACTCACCAACGTATTTGGTGCATTCGACCAGGACATGTTGCGCCATGTATTGCCGCAGGTCGAGTGGATAGAGTTGGGTGGCGGCGAGACGCTGTTTCGCCAGGGTGACCACGACGAAAGCCTGTTCTTTGTTGTCAGTGGCCGCCTGCGCGCATCCAGCGTGGATCGAGAGGGGCATCGCACCTTGCTTGGTGAGATCGCGCGCGGCGAGACCGTTGGCGAGATGGCGTTTTTTACAGGTGAGCCCCGTACCGCGACGATCGTGGCGATTCGCGACAGCGTGCTGGCGCGATTTTCCAACAAGGTGTTCCGGGAGTTGCTGCTGGCTTATCCGTTGGTGTCGCTGAACATGACGCGCCAGGTGATCGAGCGCTTCAAACGTGTCAACGCCGGACGCCAGCCGGTGGTCAAGCCGGTGATCATCGGGGTGCTGGGCATCACGCGCGATGTCGACGCCGGCGTATTTGCGCAGCAGTTGGCCCTGCAGTTGCAGACCCATGGCAAGACGGCTGTTGTGGATTCGCCGCGCATGGACGAATGGGTCGGTGAACCTGGCGCTGCGCAGGCCGCGCGCAGTGATTTCGAACGCTCACGAAAGGTGACGGTGCGCCTGGACAAGATCGAGGCACAACATGACTTCGTCGTGTTCGTGGCAGACGCACAACGCAGCGAATGGACGCAGCGCTGCATTCGCCACTGCGACGAACTCCTGCTTGTGGCCGACGCGGACCAGCCCCCCGCGCAACATCCGAGCGAGGCCGACCTGCACGCACAGGACAACGGCGATGACGCGCAGGCCGTGCTGGTGTTGCTGCATCCGAACGGTCGCCGTACGCCGTCGGACACGGGCCGCTGGCTGCAAGGCCGGCAGCTGTCAGACCATTGCCATGTGCGCCGGGGTGCGGCGCGGGACTGGAAGCGCCTGGGGCGGGTGGTCAGCCGCAACACCGTCGGACTGGTGCTCTCGGGTGGTGGCGCGCGCGGTTTTGCGCATCTGGGCGTGATGCGTGCGATGGAAGAGGCGGGCATCGGGTTTGACCGGGTAGCGGGCACCAGCATTGGCGCGGTCATGGCGGCGTACGCGGCGATGGATATTCCCGCGCAGGAAATGATCCAGGCGGCGCGCAAGGCGTTTCGGAAAAGTCCCACCGGTGACTACAACCTCATTCCGCTGTTGTCACTGATCAGCGGAAACCGGCTGCGGCGCATCATCGATTCGGCGGTGGTGGACAGCCTCGGTCAGCATGTCGACATCGAAGACCTGTGGAAAGGCTACTTCTGCATCACCAGCAACTATTCGGCTGCACGCGAGGCCGTGCAGACACGTGGGCCGCTGGCACGGTCGATTCGTGCCAGTGTATCCATCCCGGGGGCATTGCCACCGGTGATGCTCCATGGCGAACTGCATATCGATGGTGGCACCTTCAATAATTTTCCGACCGACGTGATGGCGCGCAGGGGCGCTGCTCGCATCATCGGTGTCGATCTGCTGCGCGAGCGCGACCGTCGCTACGACATGGCCGATGTACCTGGTCCGCTGGAACTGATCCGAGACAAGCTGCGTGGCAGCGGCCGCAAATACCGCCTGCCGTCGCTGACGACCTTGCTGCTCAATACCAGCATGATGTACAGCTACGCGCGCCAGCAGGAGTCGCAAATTCTGGTGGATATGCACTTTGCGCCGGAGGTGTCGAAGTTTGGCATGCTGGAATGGTCGCAGTTTGATCGCATCGTCGATGCCGGCTATCGCCATGCCGTCGCACAATTGGAGAGAGACGGAGAGGCGGCGATTGCCCCGTTTCGAGACACATGAATACGGATGTCCCTCACATGAGTTGCATGGGGACGATACACGTCAGGAGACTCCATGGGATACGTTTCGGTATTCAGGGCCGGCCTTTTTGACGGGCGGCTTGTCGTGGTCACCGGGGGTGGCTCCGGGATAGGGCGCTGCACTGCGCATGAACTGGCCGCGCTCGGCGCCCGGGTGGTGCTGATCGGTCGCAAGCCGGAGAAGCTGCAGGTGGTGTGCGACGAAATCGCCCAGGATGGGGGCAAGGCCGGGTTCGAGGTCTGCGATATCCGGCAGGAGGACGCGGTACGCCAGACCGTGGCCGGCATCGTCGCCAGCCATGGGCGCATCGATGGCCTGGTGAACAACGCGGGTGGTCAGTACATCGCGCCGCTCGAGGACATATCGGCCAAAGGCTGGCAGGCGGTGATCGATACCAACCTCACCGGCGGATTCCTGATGGCGCGCGAGTGTTACCTGCAGTCGATGCAGCGCACGGGTGGCGCCATCGTCAATATCGTTGCCGACATCTGGGGTTCGATGCCCGGCATGGCGCACAGTGGTGCCGCCCGCGCCGGCATGGTCAGCCTGACCGAGACCGCTGCCGTCGAATGGGCCCCCAGCGGCGTGCGGGTGAATGCGGTGGCGCCGGGATATATCGCATCCAGCGGCATGGACCACTATCCGAGCGAACACGGGCCGCGCCTGCGCGCGATGGCTGCGACGGTGCCGCTGGGGCGCTTTGGCAATGAGGCCGAAACTGCCGCAGGAATCGTGTTCCTGCTCAGCCCGGCGGCGTCTTTCATCAGTGGCACCACGATGCGCATTGACGGCGCGCGCCCGCAGGCCCGTATGGGCTGGGAGTTGCGCCACGCCGACGCGCAAGGCGATGCGACACCTGACGCGGTCCGGCCCTTCGACGGTTTCCATCGCGCGGTCACGCCTCGCCTGTTTCAGTGCTGACCGGGCCGATTCCATTCGAACAAGCACACGATCATGCAATACACCCACGAACACCTGGAAATTCAGAAAACCCTCAAGCGCTTCATTGACGCCGAGATCAATCCGCATGTCGATGAATGGGAGGCGGCCGAGATGTTTCCGGCGCATGAAGTATTCAAGAAGCTGGGCGACCTGGGTCTGCTCGGTCTGACAAAACCCGAGGCGTTCGGCGGCGCCGGGCTGGACTATTCGTATGCGGTGGCGATGGCCGAGGCGCTGGGCCATATCGACTGCGGCGGCATTCCGATGGCTATCGGCGTGCAGACCGACATGTGCACACCGGCATTGGCGCGTTTTGGCAGCGACGAACTGCGCGAGCAGTTCCTGGCGCCGGCGATTGCCGGAGACATGGTGGGCTGTATCGGCGTCAGCGAGCCTGGCGCGGGCAGCGACGTGGCATCGATCAAGAGTCATGCGCGCAAGGACGGCGACGACTATGTCATCACCGGCCAGAAGATGTGGATCACCAACAGCCTGCAGGCCGACTGGATGTGCATGCTGGTGAACACCGGCGAGGGCCCGCAACACAAGAACAAGTCGCTGGTGATGGTGCCGATGGACAGCCCGGGCATCGAGAAGGCGAAAAAAATCCGCAAGATCGGCATGTTTTCCAGTGACACCGGGCTGATCCATTTCGACGAAGTACGGGTGCCGCAGCGTTACCGCATCGGTGCCGAGGGCCAGGGTTTCATCTACCAGATGATGCAGTTCCAGGAGGAGCGCCTGTGGGCCGCGGCCAGCTGCTTGCAGAGCCTGAGCAACTGTATTGGCTGGACCATCGAGTGGGCGCAGGAGCGCAAGTTGTTTGGCAGCACCTTGGCCGACCAGCAGTGGGTGCAATTCAAGCTGGCCGAGATGAAGACTGAGCTCGAGAGCCTGCGCGCCTTGACCTATCGCGCCTGCGAGTTGTATGTGTCGGGCCAGGACGTGACCGAGCTGGCCTCGATGGCCAAGCTCAAGGCCGGGCGGCTCAACCGTATCATTCCTGACGGTTGCCTGCAGTTCTGGGGTGGCATGGGCTTCACGCTGGAGAACAAGGTCTCGCGCATGTACCGCGATGGCCGGCTGGGCTCGATCGGAGGCGGCGCCGACGAGGTGATGCTGGGCATTCTGGCCAAGATCATGGGCACGGCGAAGAAGCCACCGCGGGCTTGAGCCCATCGGATCAATCGACGGAGGTTTCATTGAGCGCAAGTCAACATTCCGGTCCGAGCTCGGGTTTTGATGCCGAGGAGGCGCGCAACGACATCGAGACCCTGTCCTTTCTGGTGGCGCGTTTCGCCGCCAAGGAGATCGCGCCCCACGTGAGCGAATGGGACGGTGCCGGCGAATTCCCGCGCAGCCTTTACAAGCGCGCGGCGCAGATTGGCCTGCTG
>JBKJRR010000458.1:0-4117 GCA_046594635.1 Burkholderiaceae bacterium | reverse complement strand
GTGACCACATCGACACGACGACCCAGCAACTCCTGTGCGTCCAGCAGCAGCCCACCCAGGACCAACGCACTGGCACCTGGACCCAGCGTAACAAGCAGGTCGACGTCGCTGTCGTCGCTGGCGTCGTCGCGGCTCATCGAGCCGAACACCCGCACGCCGGTCACGCCCCGTCTGCTGGCGAGTGATATCAGTTCCTTACGGTGGGTCTCGATCAGGGGATGCATGAAGCAAAGTGTAGCCAGTCCCGCCGTGTGCACGCAAGAGCCCTCACCACCACTCGGCCGCATGCAAGGCAGGGATTATTCCGGTTGCAATGCTGGAACTGGCACGAACGGCTGCTTCCTGCCAATCGCGAAAGCCGGAGATCACGGGGACGCGCTGCATTCGCCATCGAGGGAAACCCCGCAAATCGACCCGACCGCCGCAGATTTAAAGGGCGCGGCAATCCTTGCCTGGCTGTCGTTCGAAAGGACTTGTGGATCGCAACGCAAATAGAATGGTCCTGCGTTACCCTGGCACTGGCCCGACCCCGATTTATCCGTCGTGGCGCTTCACAATCCTCTTGCACTCGCTCAGGCCGATGCCGGTGCTGTCACCGACGTATGCGCCAGATTGACTCGGTGGGGACCGTGTCAATTTTGGCCGGGAATGTGGTCATCGATACGTCAAGTCTGTCGGGCTGGCGCGGCCTGTGCAGTTTTGCGGGACTTCTTGTCCGTGTAAATGGCCTGGTCAGCCTGGGCGAGCAAATCGGCGATGGACTGATCAGTCCGCGTCGTATGCCACCTGGCCGACACTCAAGCGCGCTTCGTAGCCGCGCTGCGTCTCCCGGTTTCTGTTGTCGAGCGCCTACTGAAGTCGGGCGATCGACTCCGACGCTTGGGCATCAGTCGCATCACTTACTCCTGAGCGCGAAAAAATGGGGCTTGTACGTGATTTGGCCCAAGAGTAGTATCTGAGAGGTCGACCGATTGGCCGTGGTATGGAGGTGATCATGCAGCACTCTTTTCGCAGATGGTGGATGTGGGCCTGTTGCGCATTGCTGTTGGCAACCCCGTTCGGCGCTTTTGGCCAGGCTCGGGCGCCGTCTATAGCGCTCAAAGGCTACGACCCGGTGGCCTATTTCACGCAAGGTAAACCGGTCAAGGGCGAACAGAGCCTGAGCCATGAATTCGATGACGTTCGTTACCTGTTTTCCAGCGCCAAAAACAAGGCGGCATTTGTTGGGGACCCCGACAAATACGCTCCGCAGTTTGCCGGCCAGTGTTCGGGTGGCGTGTCCAAGGGAAAGAAGACAGAGTCCGACCCGGAGTTATGGGCAATTGTGAACGGCAAGCTATACCTTTTCTCCAGCCAGAAGGCCAAGGAAACGGTGCTGGAAAGCCCGGCGGTGATTGCCCAGGCGGACAAGAACTGGGCCACCCTGAAGTAGATCGGCAAGAGGGCTGACAGGCAAGCCGATTTGGCGAAGCACGCCGTTACAAGCCGGCCTTGCGCAGGGCGTCCTGAATTTTGGCGGTGTTGGCCGGGTCGATGAAACGTGTGCCTATTTGCTCAACCTGTAGAAACGGACTAAGTTGGCGTACCTGGCGGACTTCCGTCTGCGCGTCATCCAGCCTCCCGGTTTGTGCAAGCGCCGCAGCGCGTATCACCCGCAGGAACGCATTTTGGGGATAGCGCGGAATATAAGAATCGGTAGTGGCAATCGCGTCGGTAAAGCGACCGGCAGTGAAATAGGCCAAGCCTGTGGTGAAACCCAGGTCCGCCCCGCCGCGCGGGTCGAGTCGGCGCGTCGCCTCCGCTGCCGCTATGGCCGCGTCGATCTTGCCTGTCCACAAGAACGCATTGGAGCGCGCTTGGTACGCTGCGGCGTCGCTCGGATTGAGTTCAATGGCACGTTCCGCCTCCGCCAGCGATTGTTCGTGCAGACCCTGAAAAGAGTAGGTGCGGGCCAATAATGCGTGGGCCCGCGCGTGGGCACGCGGGTCGTCAATGGACAAGGCCTTGAGAAGTTGCGATTGCGCACGCTGCACCGCTGCATCCACATCTTCCACGTAACCTTGCCCAACGCGTTGAAACTCTGCATCGGCCATGTATACATAGGCATCGGCTTCATTGGGTGACAGTGTGATGGCCTGGCTCAGCAGCTGGCGCGCCCGCCGGTTTGCGGCGGGGGCTTCCTGCTTGATCAGTTCACGGGCGCGCAAAACCAGATCGTAGGCTTCGGCGCTCTCGACCGGTTTCGCCTTGACGCGTTTCAACTCCAGGCTTGTCAGCTTGACGGCGAGCGCGCCGACGATGCTGCGCACGATCCGATCCTGCATTTCGAACCAATCCCGGCCCTGTCCTTCGAACCGGTCGGACCACAGCAGGCTGCCGTTATTTGCGTCAGCCAGTTCGACGGCCACCCGGATCTTGTCATCCACAAAGCGCACGCTGCCTTGCGCAACATAACGCACCCCCAACGCACGGCTGACCTGCGCGGCGCTCGTGGCACTCCCCTTGTATGGCTGGACCGCGTTGTGGGCAATCACCGTGACGCCGGAAAATCGACCGAGCGCGTTAATGATGTCTTCCGTGACGCCATTGCTGAGGTAGTCGCGCGAAGGGTCTCCACTCTGATTCATCAAGGGCAATACGGCAATCGTTGCACGGTCCGCCAGTACCGCCATTCTGGGGTTGCCCATTAGACTCATCCATGTGTCCCGCAGTATCGGTGCCGCCGGGGAAACCGCCAGCCCTGCTCCAATTGCGATGACAGCTGCGATGACGATGCCCGCGTTGGAGCGCCACGCAGGACCACGAAAACTACGACCCACAGGCGCTGGGTCACTGGCGACGGCGCCGAACTTGCCTGTCTCCATGCGGTAAGCGTGTACTGGCATGGCAAAGTTCTTGACTGTCTGCGCGCCCATGTCCTTAAAGCCCGCCGCCACCTTGCCGCGGACCGCGGTGTAGATGGACTCCGATACCGTGATACCGCCAGGCGCGGCCAGGCCTTCCAGGCGCGCGGCAATATTGACCCCATCACCATAAACCGTGCCGTCTGCCTTCTCGATCAGATCGCCCAGGTGCACTCCCACGCGAAATTGCATGCGGCGATCCGAAGGCGTCTTGGCAGCCGCCGCTCCAAGTTCCATTTGCGCCGCGAGCGCGGCCTGCACCGCCCCCGTGGCAGTCTCAAATACTGCCAGCACGGAATCCCCCGCCATGTCGATCACACGGCCATGGTTGGATTCGATGTGGGAACGAAATACGGTTCGGGCGAGATCCAGGGCCTCGACTGTGGCGCGCTCGTCCAGCGACATCAGGCGGGAATACCCAGCGACGTCAGCGGCCAGAACGGCGGCGAGTCGTTGTTTGAGTTCGGAGCCCGACACTTTCTGTTCTTCGCGTTTTTGAGTGGATCGTCCCAATGGTCATTGGCATCCTAACCGCAACCGCGTATTTACAAGGTCGCGGCTGGAGGCGCGCTGCCGTTGCAGTGGTCCACCCCGTGCCAGCTCATGGCCGCGCTTTGCGGCCGACCAACGTCGCCCCGCCCAGCACCGCAAACACCGCGCCAACCCAGGCCAGCGCCGCAAAGCCCACGACCGCGCCCGCTATTCCGCCAACCGCTGCGCCACTTGCCGTTCCCAGGTAGAGCATCGAAGTGTTCAGACTGAACAGCAGCGGCGCCTGCTGGCTCGAAACCCGAGCCAGGCGCGTCTGTATCGGGGTCATCATGCCAAAACCGGCCATGCCCCAGGCGACAAATACCAGAACCATCAACGCATAGTGGCCCGCGGTCAGTGGCACCAGCAACATCATGCCCGCCAGAATGGTCAATTGCAGGCGCAAAGTCGGCATCGGACCGAAGCGGTCGTTGGCCCAACCGCCGATCAGGGTGCCGGCGACTCCGGCAAAACCGAAAATCACCAAGGTCGCCGACAAACCGTCAGCACCCATCGGATTGAGCGCCTGGAGCACCGGTCCGGTATAGGAAAACACCGTGAAAATGGCGCTGAAGTACAGCAGGGTGAGCGTCAGGCTGCGCACCGCCTCCGGGTTGCGCAGTGCCGCACCCAGACCGTTGAAACTGGCGCCCGCAGAGTCGAGCTTGCGCGGCATCCCGATC
>JBKJRR010000181.1:0-21740 GCA_046594635.1 Burkholderiaceae bacterium | reverse complement strand
ACCCTTTGGGTTTATTGTCGCCCCAGGATTGGAGCCTCGTTTGAATAATCAGTGGTTTTCTAAAGTTGCCGTCTGGCTGGTCATTGCCATGGTGTTGTTTACTGTGTTCAAGCAGTTCGACACCCGGGGTGCGGCCAGCTCGGGCTACGTAGGGTATTCGGACTTTCTGGAGGAGGTGCGCGGCAAGCGCATCAAGAGCGCCTTGATCCAGGAGGGCCAGGGTGGCACCGAAATCATTGCAATCACCAATGACGACCGCAAGGTCCGCACCACGGCCACCTACCTCGATCGTGGCTTGATCGGCGACCTGATCAACAACGACGTCAAGTTCGATGTCAAGCCACGCGAAGAAGGCTCCTTGCTGATGACCCTGCTGGTGAGCTGGGGTCCGATGCTTCTGCTGATTGGTGTCTGGGTGTATTTCATGCGCCAGATGCAGGGTGGCGGCAAGGGGGGCGCATTCAGCTTTGGCAAGAGCAAGGCGCGCATGCTCGACGAGAGCACGAATCAGGTCACTTTTGCCGATGTCGCGGGTTGCGATGAGGCCAAGGAAGAGGTCAAGGAGGTGGTCGACTTCCTGAAAGATCCGCAGCGCTTCCAGAAGTTGGGTGGACGTATTCCGCGCGGTCTGTTGCTGGTGGGCCCTCCGGGGACCGGCAAGACCTTGCTGGCCAAGGGAATTGCCGGCGAAGCCAAGGTTCCGTTCTTCTCGATATCCGGTTCGGACTTTGTTGAAATGTTTGTCGGTGTCGGCGCCGCTCGCGTGCGGGACATGTTCGACAACGCCAAGAAAAATGCGCCCTGCATCATCTTCATCGACGAGATCGATGCGGTGGGCCGTCAGCGTGGCGCCGGCCTGGGTGGCGGCAATGACGAACGCGAGCAGACATTGAACCAGATGCTGGTGGAGATGGACGGTTTCGAGACCAACGTCGGCGTCATCGTCGTCGCCGCAACCAACCGGCCCGACATCCTGGATGCCGCCTTGTTGCGTCCGGGACGTTTTGACCGCCAGGTCTATGTGACGCTGCCCGATATCCGCGGTCGCGAGCAGATTCTGAACGTGCACATGCGCAAGGTTCCGTTGGGGCAGGACGTCAGCTCCAACATCATTGCGCGCGGCACGCCGGGAATGTCCGGTGCCGATCTTGCCAACCTGTGCAACGAAGCCGCACTGATGGCTGCGCGCCGTGCTGCCCGGGTGGTTGAGATGCAGGACTTCGAAAAGGCCAAGGACAAGATCCTGATGGGCCCGGAGCGCAAGAGCATGGTGATGCCCGAGAGCGAGCGCATCAATACGGCCTACCATGAGTCTGGCCACGCGCTGATCGGACGCCTGCTGCCCAAATGTGATCCGGTGCACAAGGTGACCATCATCCCGCGCGGTCGAGCACTGGGCGTGACGATGAGTCTGCCGGCAGAAGACCGCTACAGCTACGACAGCGAATTCATGCTCAACCAGATCAGCATGTTGTTCGGTGGCCGAATCGCCGAAGAGGTGTTCATGCACCAGATGACGACTGGTGCCAGCAACGACTTTGAACGTGCGACCCACATTGCGCGTGACATGGTCACCCGTTACGGCATGACCGATGCGCTGGGGCCGATGGTGTATGCCGATAACGAAGGCGAAGTGTTTCTGGGCCGTTCGGTGACCAAGACCACCAATATGAGCGAGCAGACCATGCAGGCGGTCGATGCCGAGGTGCGGCGCATCATTGATCAGCAGTATGCGCAGGCGCGCAAGTTGATTGAAGACAACCAGGACAAGATGCATACCATGGCCAAGGCCTTGCTGGAATACGAAACCCTCGATTCCGAGCAGCTCGACGACATCATGGCGGGCAACCCGCCACGTCCGCCGAAAGACTGGACACCGCGTACCCCTGCCACTGGCAGCGGCGGGGGTTCGGGCGGTACACCGGCGGTCGCAGCCGACCCGGCACCCACTGCGGCCTGATAGGCGCAGTGTGCGTGGCTGAAGCTGAAAATGGGGCTTAGGCCCCATTTTTTTGCGTGAACCTCATGATCTGGCAGACCTCCCGCTTTGCACTGGCGCTGACACTCCCCCAGGTGATGGGCATCGTCAACGTCACGCCCGACTCGTTTTCCGACGGTGGCCGGCATGGCAGTGCCGCCGGTGCCTTGCGCCACTGTGAGCAGTTGCTGGTTGACGGGGCGAATATCCTCGATATCGGTGGCGAGTCGAGTAGACCGGGGGCCCTGCCTTTGCCACTGGACGAGGAACTGGCGCGTGTCATTCCAGTGGTGAAAGAGGCGGTGACCCTTGGCGTGCCGGTGTCGGTGGATACCTACAAACCCGAGGTCATGCAGGCTGTACTCGACCTGGGAGCGGACATCATCAATGACATCTGGGCGATGCGCCAGCCAGGAGCAGCCGCCACCGTGGCGCGTTACCCGGACTGCGGTGTTTGCCTGATGCACATGCATCGTGAGCCGCAGACCATGCAGGCTTTGCCGATGCAAGGCGATGTAGTGGTTCAGGTGCTGGCGTTCCTTCGTGCGGCCGGAGCGATGCTGGAGACTTTGGGGGTGAAGCCGGTGCAGATCGTGATTGATCCGGGTATCGGCTTTGGCAAGACCGTGGAACAAAATTTCAGCCTGCTTGCCCGTCAGCGCGATTTGCTGGCCGCCGGTTACCCGTTGGTGGCAGGTTGGTCACGCAAGTCCTCGTTGGCCGCGGCCACCAGCAGGTCGCTGGCGGCGCTCGCGACACTGGATGTGCACGCGCGCATGGTCCCCAGTGTGGCCGCAGCCTTGCTGGCGGTGGAGCGGGGCGCGCGCATTGTGCGGGTGCACGATGTACGCGAGACGGTGCAGGCGCTGGCCGTGTTGCAGGCAATGGGCTAGACGCAGAGGGGCGCCAAAGGGCGTCAAAGCGGGAAAAGTAAAGGGAGAAAAAATACCATGACACGACAATATTTCGGCACCGACGGCATTCGCGGCACAGTGGGCATACCGCCCATCACACCCGACTTCGTATTGCGCCTGGCACATGCGGTAGGCCGGGTGCTCAAGCGCACTGAAGAGCGGCCCACCGTGCTGATCGGCAAGGACACCCGCATATCGGGCTACATGTTGGAGAGTGCCCTGGAGAGCGGCTTCAACTCGGCCGGCGTCGATGTGGTGTTGCTCGGCCCGCTGCCGACACCCGGCGTGGCTTATCTCACACGCGCCCAGCGCGCGTCACTGGGTGTGGTGATCAGCGCCAGCCACAACCCGTTCCCAGACAACGGCATCAAGTTCTTCAGCAGCCAGGGGGCCAAGTTGCCCGATGTCTGGGAGGAAGCGGTGGAGGTGACGCTCAAGGAGGATCCGGTTTGGGTGGATTCGGCGTCGTTGGGCAAGACCCGGCGTCTGGAGGATGCAGCCGGTCGATATATCGAGTTCTGCAAGAGCACGTTTTCGTCTGATTTGACGCTGCGCGGCCTGAAGATCGTGGTGGATGGTGCTCATGGTGCCGCTTATCAGATCGCGCCGATGGTGTTCCATGAACTGGGTGCCGAGGTGGTAGCAATCGGCTGCGCGCCCGATGGTCTCAACATCAATCACGAGGTCGGTGCCACGCATCCGCAGGCGCTGGTGGATGCGGTGCGCACCCACAAGGCCGATTTTGGCGTGGCACTGGACGGCGACGCCGACCGGTTGCAACTGGTCGATGCGCAGGGGCGTCTGTTCAACGGCGATGAGTTGCTGTATCTGCTGGCCGACGACCGCCTGGGCCGCGACGAACATGTGCCGGGTGTTGTGGGTACGCTGATGACCAATATGGCGGTCGAAGTTGCGCTCAAGGCGCGTGGCGTTCAGTTCGTGCGTGCCAAGGTTGGTGACCGTTATGTGCTCGAAGAGCTGGAAAAGAACCGGTGGATCCTGGGTGGTGAAGGTTCCGGTCACCTGCTGGCGCTGGACAAGCACACCACCGGTGACGGCCTGATATCGGCGTTGCTGGTGTTGCAGGCCTGCGTGCGCAATGGCCGCGCCCCGGCGCAGCTGTTGGCCGATCTGCAACTGTTCCCGCAGGTGTTGATCAATGTGCGCACGAAGCCGGGTCAGGACTGGAAATCCAACGTCCGGTTGGCGCAGGAGACGCAGGCCGTGACGCAAGAGCTGGGTGAGACCGGGCGGGTGCTGATCCGCGCCAGTGGAACCGAACCGCTGCTGCGGGTCATGGTCGAGGCGCGCGATGCCGTCCAGGCCCAGGCCTGTGCCGAGCGTCTGGCGCAGGCGGTGTCCGCATGACGAGCGAACCATCCGCAGCGCCGAATCACGGGCTGCAAATCGTGCGTGCCGACTACGGCAACGCCGGGCATGCGCGTGCCCTGGTTGAGATGCTGGACGCTTATGCGCGCGACCCCGCAGGCGGCGGCCATGCCTTGAGCGACTATGCCCGCAGCAACCTGGTAGCGCAACTGGCGGCGCGTGCGCAGGCGTTCAGCGTATTGGCATTTGACGGAGCGCAGGTTGTGGGCCTGGTGAACTGCATCGAGGGCTTCTCCACGTTTGCCTGCAAGCCGCTGGTGAATGTGCACGACGTGGCGGTCGCAGCCAGTCATCGTGGTCAGCGTATCGGCGAGCGCATGCTGGCGCTGGCCGAAGACATCGCACGCGCACGCGGCGCCTGCAAGCTGACACTCGAGGTATTGACCGGCAATGTGGGCGCCAATCGGCTGTATGAGCGCATCGGCTTTGTGTCCTATCAGCTGGATCCGGCGTTTGGCAGCGCCACCTTCCTGCAGAAGTGGCTGCGTTGAGTCGCTGATTGCGGACTGCGCCATGCCGCCCACGGCCGTTTGATCGGTTGCGGGGCCGCGCCGCATGAAGCAGGATGTCCGCGGTCTGATTCGGCTCGCTCAGCCGACCGGTGTGATTCGCGCGCCGGTCAACTGCTCTTGTGCCGTCACCAGTGCCGGAACGTATTTCGCGCCATGGCCCAGTGATGATGCAATCGCCAGGCTCTGGTGTACGGCCTGACCGACCGGTGCTGGCACCACCACCATTTCTGCCAGGTGCCCGTAGTAGCGGACATCCTTGCGTGCGTTGTCGAGTTCGAACGTCAAACCGCTGAAGTCACCGTCCAGCGTCTTGGCCATGGCCTGGAACAGGCCCGAGTTGACGCCGCCGGCTGAGATCACCTTGACCAACTGGCGCAGATCCACGCCGGCCTTGGCGCCCACTGCGAATGCTTCTGCCGTGGCGGTACAGATGGCCTGCGCCACGAAGTTGTTCAGCAACTTGATGGTGTGGGCAGAGCTCAGTCCACCGACATGAAAGATGTTCTCGCAATAAGCCTTGAAAATCGGCTCGATGCGCGCAAACACCTCCGGTGTTGCACCCACCATGGTGTTGAGCTTGCCCAGTTCTGCCTCTGGCGCCGAGCGTGCCAGCGGCGCATCGACCAGGGTCACGCCGCGCGACGCGCAAAGATCACCCAGGCGCAAGGTGGACTCGGGTTCACTGGTGGAGGTATCGATGACCACCAAGCCGGACTTGGCATGTGCCAGCAGACCGTTGTCGCCCAGCAGACATTGTTCGACCTGCGGTGTGCCGGTGACACACAGGATGACGGCGTCGCACTGACCCAGCGCTTTGGGTCCGGCGGCCTCTAAAGCTCCTGCTGCAAGCAGGTCGGCGACCCGCGCCCGGTTGTGATGCACGGTCAGTGACACCGAAAATCCTTTGGCCAGCAGGTTCTTGGCGATGCCATGGCCCATAAGCCCGGAGGCGCCAATGAATCCGATATGTTTCATGTCTTGTCTTCCGATCAAAATTGACGATGCTGTCGTGTTGCCGGTGCATTTTGCATTGGTTTGCGCAATGGGGCGGCCAGGACGCAGGCCCGTGCGCTGAAGGTGCCGGCACCGCCATGATGGCAGGCTAGATAATTCACCGAGCGGGCGACGACGGCGCAAGGCGCCAGCCGGAGGTCGCCGCGGAGTGCCCGCGCGGCCGACCCCGAAACATGGGGCGCTGAAACCTGCAAAGGAGTGTCACGTGGGAGTGCAAGCGATCAAGATGATGTCGTCCATGGCGACGCGCGATATGTTGTCGGAACTGGTGGCACGCCATGCGCGCAACAGCGGGCAGCCCGTGGTGTTGGAGAGCGTCGGTGGCGTGGATGCCGCCCGGCGAGTACACGCTGGCGAGGCGATCGACGTTGTGGTGTTGGCGGCTGCCGCCATTGACAAATTGATTGACGATGGCAAGTTAGGGGCCGACGGTCGTGTGGAAATCGCGCGATCAGGCATCGGCATCGCCGTGCGCGCCGGCGCTGCGCAACCGGATATCGGTTCTGGCGAGGCTGTCAAGGCGGCGGTGCTGGCGGCCCGCACCCTGGGTTATTCGACCGGCCCCAGCGGCAACTATCTGATCCGGTTGTTCGAGCGCTGGGGTATCGCGGCGCTGGTTGCGCCGCGCATTGTGTTGGCGCCGCCTGGCGTGCCGGTAGCCACTCTGGTGGCCCGCGGCGAGGTGGATTTGGGCTTTCAGCAGCTGAGCGAACTGATGCATGTACCTGGCATCGACGTGCTGGGTGCACTTCCCGATGACATACAAAGCATCACGGTGTTCTGTGGCGCCGTGTCCAGTACGAGCGAGCAGTCGGCGCAGGCGCAGGACCTGTTGCGCTTCCTGGCCAGTCCTGATGCGGCTGCCGCCAAACAGGCACATGGCATGGAGCCCGCGTGATACTGCAACATGGCAAACCGGCTTTGGGCCTATCTCGCATGTCCGAGGGCAGGTCGTGAAGACTTCGGCAATGAATGAAGTGGATGCGCTGGCGGTGACGGCCGTGCAGGTCATAGAAACATCCGACCGGCCCGGCAGCCATTGGTCGGATGCCGATCGCACCTGGGCCAGCCAGGCGGCGGCGGCAGCCGTTGGCGAATTGGCAGCCCCCGAGGTGTTCATTGCCAGGCGCGCACGCCTGGCGCTCGAACGCCTGGACGAAAAATTTCCAGCATTGCGGCAGGGCTTGCGCGCGCTGGTCTGGCGACCCTGGATCGGCACGGCCGTCTTGCTGATCGCCTTCGTGACCGGCTTGCTGGCCGATCGTGTCGGCGACACGCGGCACATCAATGTGCTGGCCCCGCCGGTGTTGTTGTTGCTGGTGTGGAACCTGGTGGTTTACCTGATGCTGGCCTTCAGTGTCGTGTTTCGATCGGGCCATCTGCAACTGCCGGAACTGCTGCGCAAAGCCATGCCATCGCTGGGGACCGGTTGGCAGCGGCGCAGCGCCCGCCGTGGGCTGGGGCCGGTCGGACCGTGGTTGAACGCGTTGTCCACCGAATGGGCGGCGATTGCAACGCCGCTTTATCGCGCGCGAGCCACGCGCGTGTTGCATTTTGCAGCAGCGGTGTTTGCGTTGGGCCTGATCGCCGGACTTTATCTGCGCGGCCTGGCGCTGGAATACCGTGCGACCTGGGAGAGCACTTTTCTGGATCCGTCCATGGTGCAGGCCGTGTTGTCGGTGGCACTGGCGCCGGGAGCCTGGCTGGGGCAACTGCCATTGCCGGATCTGGCGCGGGTCACGGCAATCCGGTCGCCCGGCTCCGAGAACGCCGCGTCATGGTTGCACCTGATGGCCTTGACGCTGCTGGCTCTGGTGGTTGTGCCGCGCTTGCTGCTTGCAGCCGCGGGCCTGTGGCAGGAGAAGCGCTGTTCCCGCGCACTGCCGTTGCCGTTGGATCATCCCTATTTTCGCCGCCTGCTGCGCGGCTTTCATGTGGCGCCCAACCATGCCGTGGTTTTGCCGTACGCGTATACGCCTGGCGCGCGTGCCGTGGCGGGCCTGGAGGTACTTTTGAGCCGTCTGATGGGCGGCACCGCGTCGGTCCACCACGTGGCGCCGGTGGCTTATGGTGATGATGACGCCGCGGACGCGGGCCCATGGGTATCGCACAGTGGTACCCGGGTGTTGCTGTTCAACATGGCCGCCACGCCGGAGCGCGAGGCCCACGGTGCTTTCGCCACCGCTGCGATTGCGTCCAGCGGTTCGTCCGACCCACTGCTGGTGGTGGTCGACGAAACCAGTTTTGCGGCCCGCTCCGGGGACGACCCGCAACGTTTGCAACAGCGGCGCTCTGCCTGGCGCGAACTGCTTGCCACGGTGCGTGTGACGCCGGCATTTGTCAATCTGGCGGATCCCGACCTGTCTACGGCCGACGCCGCGCTCGACGCGGCCCTGTTCCGACCGGACATTTCCAATGGATGACAACTGCATTTCCCTGTCGCTTATCTCGCACACCAATGCGGGCAAGACCACGTTGGCGCGCACCTTGCTGGGCCAATCGGTGGGCGAGGTGCGTGATGCTGCGCATGTGACGCTGCAGGCCACCGCCTATCCGCTGATCGATACGCCGCAAGGGGACAAACTGGTGTTGTGGGATACACCTGGTTTTGGCGACAGCGCACGGCTGGTGAAGCGCCTGCGCCAGCAGGGCAACCCCATCGGCTGGTTCATGACCCAGGTCTGGGACCGGTTTCGCGACCAGACGTTCTGGCTCAACCAGTGCGCCGTGCGCAACACGCGCGAGCAGGCCGACGTGGTGCTGTATCTGGTGAATGCTGCCGAAGAGCCGCAGGACGCGGGCTACCTGGCACCTGAGTTGTCGGTGCTGGAATGGATCGGCAAGCCGGTGATCGTATTGCTCAACCAGACCGGGCCGCGCCGGCCGCACCAGCAGGAGGTGCAGGCCGAGAACCTCTGGCGGGAGGCCTTGCGCCGCTGGCCGCTGGTGCGTGCGGTGCTGACACTGGACGCGTTCGCCCGTTGCTGGGTGCAGGAATTCGCGTTGTTCGACAGTGTGGCTGCGGTGTTGAACCACGCACAACGGGCGGCCTTCGACCGTTTGAGCCAGGCCTGGCAGTCGCGGCGCATGGCACAGTTCTCCCAGGCGATGCAGGTGCTTGCCAAGCCTTTGGCACGCGCCGCACTTGACAGCGAGCCGTTGCAAACGAGCAGTCTGCGCGAGAAGGCCCTGCGGCTGGCGGGCCTGACTGGCAACAAGGAAGCGGGTGTTCAGTTCGGCGCCATGGCGGCCATGGCGACACGTTTGCAGCAGGACCTGCAAGCCGGCATGCAGCAACTGATCGGGATCCATGGACTCGAGGGCAAGGCTGCCGCAGAAGTCATCGAGCAGGTTGAGCGCGACGTGCGCGTCGACGCGCCGCTGAACGAAGGTAAGGCAGCGCTGATGGGCGGCGCCTTGTCGGGCGCTTTGACAGGCGTGGCGGCCGACATCGCCACCGGCGGTCTGTCACTGGGTGCCGGTATGCTGACCGGTGCCGTGCTGGGTGCGTTTGGTGGCGCAAGCATTGCGCGCGGCTTCAACACCTTGCGCCACAAGTCGCAGACCCTGATCCGCTGGGACAGCGCGTTTTTGCAGCGGCAGGTTCACGCCGCCCTGTTGCGCTATCTTGCTGTCGCGCACTTCGGACGTGGTCGCGGCGAATGGCAGCAGCGCAGTTATCCTGCATTCTGGAGCGCGCTGGTCGCAAGACAGGTCGCCGACCACGCCGATGCGCTGGAACAGGTCTGGGATCTGCGTGATGACCAGCCGTCCGTGGATTCCGTTGCGCTAGCGCTGAGTCGGGTACTGGATGACCTGGCGCGCGCCGTGCTTGATGCGCTTTACCCAGGCGCTTTGCAGGGCGTGCAAACCGATGGGAGCGTGGCTGCGACAGCGATTGCGCCAGACCCCGGCTGAGCTTTTACCCGGTCATGCCGGCGGCGCCGCGCCGCATTGCTACCGACGGGCTGCGTGCGACGACGATCTGTCATCGACACGACATGTTGGCGTCATACGATTGTGAATCTGACAAGCTGCCGCATTTGTTTGCGGGCAGCACTCACTGTTGTGGGACACGCACATGCCATTCGAAACCGGCCTCGCTTCTGGATTTGCAAGGCGCATGCAGCAGCATCCGCTGACCCGGTTGTCTCGCCGCGCCCAGCTTGGAGAAGGGCCTCTGGCGCGGCTGTTACGCGAGGTCGCACTGAGCCCGGTCTACCAGCCCATCGCCGCATTGGCATCCGGTGCGGTATTTGCGCATGAGGCTCTGATCCGGGGGCCGCAAGATTCACCCATGTATTCACCGCTGGCCTTGCTCAAGGCTGCGGCGCAGGAGCGGCTGAGTTTCGAATTCGAATCGGCCAGTGCGCTCGCGGCGATCTACCAGACCGGTGTGCTGCGTGATCCCGGTCGACTTTTCGTCAACATCAGCGCCCATATCCTGGTGCAACTGCTGCGCTCGTGCGGGCGCGACGCATTGCTGGACCTGGTGCATGCGCTGGGCGTATTGCCGCGCAAGCTGGTGCTTGAGATCACCGAGCACGAGCGGGTTGTGGACATGGACCGGCTGGCGCGTGCAGTCGAGGTCATCCGCACGGCTGGCGTTTCGCTGGCACTGGACGATTTTGGCGACGGACGCTCCAGCCTGCGTCTGTGGTCGCAGATCAAGCCGGAGTTCGTGAAGATCGACAAGTACTTCACCAAGGACATCAGCTGCCATGCCGACAAACTCAAGACCATACAGGCGTTGCAGCAGATCGCAACTACCTTCCAGACAGCGCTGATCGCCGAAGGCATAGAGACGCTGGAAGACTTGCGTGTTCTGCGTGACTTGGGTATTCCCTATGGTCAAGGTTATGTGTTGGGCCGCCCGGCGCCGGACCCGGTTTTGCGCATAACGCAGCGTGCGACTGAACTGCTACAGGATCGCCGGGTTTCGGTTTTCCCGGAACTGGGTCGGGCGCCGCAGCGGGGTCACCTTCGGCCGATGGCGGTGCTGAACGCTCCGAGTGCCGGTACTACCACCAGCAACGATGAGCTGGCAGACATCTTCCTGCGCGAGACGCATCTGCATGCGATCGCCGTGGTCGACGCGCAGCGTCCGGTGGCGATCATCAACCGGTCGAAGTTCATGAACGACTACAGCAAGCTTTACTACCGCGAAATCTGGGGCAGAAAGTCCTGTTTGATGCATGCGAACGACCAGCCGCGCCTGATCGAGCGCGACCACAACATTGACGAGTTGATCGGCATCCTGACGTCGGAAGACCAGCGCTACATCTCGGACGGCTTCATCGTCACAGAAAACGGCCGTTATGCCGGCCTGGCTACCACCGACCAGTTGGTGCGCTCGGTGACCGAGACCCGTATCGAGGCGGCGCGCCACGCCAATCCGCTGACTTTCCTGCCCGGTAATGTGCCCATCAGCCAGCACATCGAACGGCTGCTGGCCAGCGGCGGCGAATTCGTGGCCTGTTATGCCGACCTCAACCATTTCAAGCCGTTTAACGACCAATATGGCTACTGGCGTGGCGACGAGATGATCCGCCTGCTGGCCGGCATCGTCTTGTCGCACTGTGATACCCAGCGCGACTTCGTCGGACATGTGGGTGGCGACGATTTCATCGTGCTGTTCCAGAGCAGCGACTGGCGTTTGCGCTGCGAGGCCGTCATTTCGGAACTGGCGGCCAGGGCGCGGCAGATGTTCGACGAAGAGGCACGCCGGTGCGGCGGTATCGAGGCAGAGGACCGGCACGGCGTGACGCGCTTTTTCCCCTGTACGACCTTGTCCATCGGCGCGGTCATCGTGCACTCCGAAACCTTTCTCCGCGCGCAAGATGTTGCGAGCCGGGCGGCACTGGCCAAACACCATGCAAAGTCAGATCTGAACGGCTTGTTCGTGCTCGGCGCGTCGCAGGACGTGCAGCCAAGCGTCGCTTGCCTGAGCGTCGCAGGTTGAAGGTTGAAGGTTGAGGATTCAGGGTTCAGTCGTCGACCAGGATCAGCGACCAGGGCATTTTCTGCCAGGCTGTGACCTCTTCGCGCAGCAGGTGTGCCGATTGCGGATAGGCGTCTGCCCAGCCCGCGCGGGTTGTCAACACAAACGTCCGCGTATCTTGTGGGTGGGCGGCCAGCAGGATGCCGTCAATGTCGGGCTTGCGGCGGGCATGGCACAGGATGATGGCCAGCCGCAACGACAGCAGTTGCTGGACCAGGTCCACGTCGTCGAAATCCGCCTCCAGCTTGCGCAGTTTGCCGCGATGGCCGAGCACCAGCAGGCTCAGCCGGTGTAACTCGGCCAGCGCGAACCCGGTGGCGTCGGCATTGTCCAGGATATAGGCGCCATGCTTGTGGTAGTCGCTGTGCGAGATATGGGTGCCGACCTCGTGCAGCTGCGCAGCCCAGCGCAATTTGCGGGTGTTGCGGTCACGGTCCGCGTCGTCAGCGCCACCCGGGTGTTGCGCCAGCTGTGCGAACAAGGTTGTCGCCACTGTTTCGACCCTTGCAGAATGGGCCTTATCGACTTCGAACTTGGCCATCAGTCGTGCCACCGATGCAGTGCGCACGTCAAAGTGACGGCCGGCTTCGCCCACCATGTCGCTGAGCAGCCCATGGCGCAGGCCACCTTCGGCGGTAAACATCTTGTCGATGCGCAGCAGGTCAAAGATCGCGCGCAGGATGCTGACACCGCCGGCGATGATGCTTCGTCGGTCATCCTTGAGTCCGGGCAAGCGCAGTCGATCAGCACTGTGGGCTTCCAGCATTCTGGCCATCAGCCAGTCCAGGTTGGCCTGTGTCAGCACGCCGGCCGGCTCGCCGGCCGCCACCAGAATGTCGCCGACCGCGCCAATGGTTCCGGCGGACCCGTATGCAATGTCCCAACGCTGCGGGCCATACGCGTCGAGTGCTTCGTCAATCACAGCCTTGGCCGCAATCTCGGCAATCTGGAACGCGCGTTTGGAGAAGTGTCCCCCCGGAAAGTACCGGGTGGACCAGGCGATGCTGCCGACCCGGTACGACTCCAGGTGCTGGGGTTCGTTGCCGGTGCCGACGATCATTTCGGTCGAACGCCCCCCGATGTCGACGACCAGGCGGCGTTCGGACGATTGCGGCAACATCTTGGCCACGCCCTGGTAGATCAGGCGCGCCTCTTCGCGTCCCGATATGACGTCGATCGGAAAACCCAGTGCTTCATTGGCACGCGCCAGAAAAACCTCGCGGTTGCGCGCTTCGCGCAGCGTTTGCGTCGCGACCGCACGGACCTGGGTCCGATCAAAGCCCGAAAGACGCTCGCCGAAGCGGGCCAGGCAGTCCCAGCCGCGTTGCATGGCCTGCGCACTGAGGTTGCGTTCGCCGTCCATGCCGGCACCTTGGCGAATACTTTCCTTCAGGTATTCGGTGCGTTCGAACTGGCCATGGTCCAGGCGCACGATTTCGAGTCTGAAACTGTTGGAGCCGAGGTCGACTGCCGCAAGGCGGGTTCCGTTTTGCATGGGTGAGTGGCACGCTGTCACCGCAGGATACCACCCGCTTGGGGAAATCTTTTCCAGAATGACGCTCATCAACCTCAATACCGCTGCGGCACCATGATTTCGGCGGGCACCGGGTTGCGGACATAGTCGTCGTGACGAACCCGCGGTGGCAACTGGATCGGACGATGTTCCACCTCGGTATAGGGAATTTGTCCCAGCAGATGATGGATGCAGTTGAGCCTGGCCTTCTTCTTGTCCACTGCCTGAACTACCCACCATGGTGCTTCGGCGATATGGGTACGTTCGAGCATGACCTCCTTGGCACGGGTGTAATCTTCCCAGCGTCGGCGCGATTCCAGATCCATGGGGCTGAGCTTCCACTGCTTGAGCGGGTCGTGGATCCGGCCCAGGAAACGCAGATGCTGCTCCTCGTCGGAGATCGAAAACCAATACTTGATCAGCTGGATGCCGGAGCGCACCAGCATGCGCTCGAACTCAGGCACTGTGCGAAAGAACTCCTCGTATTGCTCGTCGGTGCAAAATCCCATGACGCGCTCTACTCCGGCCCGGTTGTACCAACTGCGGTCGAACAAGACCATCTCACCGGCTGCCGGAAGGTGCGGCACGTAACGCTGGAAATACCACTGGGTGCGTTCGCGGTCGTTCGGCGCCGGTAGCGCGGCTACCCGGCACACGCGGGGATTGAGCCGCTGCGTGATGCGCTTGATGACCCCGCCTTTGCCGGCCGCATCACGGCCCTCGAACAGGATGACGACCTTGTGCCCGGTCTTGACCACCCAGTCCTGCAGCTTGACCAATTCGCCCTGCATTGCGAACAAGGCGCTGAAATATTGCCGGCGCGCCAGTTTGTATTCGGCGTCATGGATGTCGATCGCAGCCTCGTCCAACGGGTCGAGGTTGCGGTCTTCCAGCTCCAGCTCCAGTTCTTCGTCATAGCCATCTGCCAGGTCGCGTCGGATGCGCCGCACCAGATCATCGTCATCTGAACCCAATTTGCACTCCTTCGCCAGCCTGCCATGCGCGGGCCGGGTCGACGATAACTCTCAAAAATGTCAGTCGCGTGACGAACGCGGTTCAGTCTTGTACGCGGCGTCCGACGGCAACCCCACGTACAAACGCGACGATGTCTTGCGCTGCCTCGAGCCCTGTCAACAAGACGACGGCCTGTTGCAGGTCGCGATCGGATCCGATGGATTTTTGCGTCTCCACGGCTTGCCGGTACCACTTGCGGGTGATGTGTCGGGGCAGCACATCGCGCAAGGCCTCGATGCTGTAGCGGGTGCGCTTGGCCAGGATGCGGGCGTCGTGCAGGGACTCGGGGTCACGTGCGTTCCTGGTGGCCTTTTGCAGCCGACCATGCAGACGGGAAGCGCGCCGGGTCGCCCATTGGCGCAGCGACTGCCCGTCGGCATCCGGCAGGGCGTGAATCTCGGCGGCCGCACCACCGGCATCGAGCCAGCAGGTGGTCTGAAGCAGACACACCCCGACCGATGTGTCCAGCAGCAACTGGCGCGCGGCGTCGCGCCGCCCGGCGCTTTGGCCCAACAGCTGCTGCTGCAATGCGTCCCAGGCCCGTGCACGCGCGA
The DNA here is from genome assembly GCA_046594635.1 of Burkholderiaceae bacterium. Lineage (GTDB taxonomy): Bacteria > Pseudomonadota > Gammaproteobacteria > Burkholderiales > Burkholderiaceae_C > CAISIP01. Next base: position 6,851 of record JBKJRR010000181.1, on the reverse strand, counting down.
CGGACTGCGCGACATAGGCGCTGCGCAGCGCCGGCAAGGTCTCTGCCTGTGCGACGTCCAGGTCACGGATTTCTCCCAGCAAGGCGAGTAGCGGATCGAGTGCCTTCCAGGTTGGCATGCCGGTATCGCCGAAAACAGCCTTGAACAGGCGGCGTGCACTGCGAAAGCGGCGCCACGCGACCCGGGCCTGGTGCACGACCTCGGGCGCGTCGCTGTGGCGCAGGGCCACCAGATTGCTGGTGAAGTGGCCGAACATCTCGCGTAGCACCGAGCGCGCCGTGTCAGGCAGGGTCATGCCACGCCAGAGTGCCGGCGGACTGGCTTCGACCGGCGCATCGACGCTGTGGTCGGCGAGTGCGTAACCGCGTTGCGCCTTGCTCATCGCCAATGGCAATACTGCGACGCTGTTGGCGATGTCGGCGGCAACCTCAAAAAGCGCCGACACCGGACCGGCCTTGAGCTCGAGTTCAAGTTCGCATAAGGCCGTGCTGCGCTCGCCGCCAATGACCTTGCCGATGTCCAGCGCGACCTCGATGACGCTGCGATCGCGTCGTCGCACCAGCCAGACCGTGCGCGCGAAGTCGGTCACGAATATCGGCTCAAGCGCGCTGAACAGGTCGCCTTGCGGGTCGACCGTTGCCCACGCCGCGGCGTCAAGTGCATCGTGCTCGAGCTGCGGCCCGGCAACCGGGGTCTCCCATTCGCCGCGGCTGCTCAGTGCCGAACCGCTGGGTTTGCCGGTCTTGAAGGTTTGCAACCACTGCGCGGCGTCGTCAACACCGACCCGGCGCAGCCGCAATGCGACGTGCTGCTGACGCAGCAACTGGTCCGGCGTGTCAAAGTAGATATTGTGCAGTGCAAGCGTGTGGGAGCGGCGCCGCTGCAAGACCGCAGCCTGCGCGAGTTGCCGCAGCAACAGGGCGCCATCTGCGGCAGGCAATGCCAGTTTGAGTTCGACTTCCTTGCCCGGGCGGGTGCGTGGGTTGGCTGTTGGCATGGTGGGTAAGCGGCACTGGGCGTCGATAGATTCAGGATGGCGCGACTTCGCTTTGGTGCGGATGGGCGAGCCCGCTGGCCGACCGTAGCACAGCTGCGTGGGCACTGCAGATGGTGCCTGCATAGACGCCCTCGATCCGGTCCACAATCGTGTCCCAGCCGAGGTTGGCGACCCGTTTGCGTGCGGCCGTCCCCATGGCCTTGCGCCAATGGCGATTGGCCGACAAGTCAGTGGCACACAGCACGAAATCAGTCATGTCCGGCTTGCGGGCCAGCAGCCCATCGATGCCATGGTGGATCAGCTGTCCGGCCGCCGCGTCGTCGAAGGCGACCACGGCCAGGCCACTGGCCATGGCTTCGGGCGTGACGTTGCCATAGGTTTCGGTCAGGCTGGGAAACAGGAACATGTCGCTCGATGCGTAGTGCATGGCCAGATCCTCGCCAGCGCGAAAACCGGTGAAGATCACCTGCGGATGGCGCGCCTGCATTTGGGCGCGGGACGGACCGTCGCCGACCATCACCAGTCGTGCATCCGGCCGTAGGTTGCGGATGCTGTCGTAGGCCCGCATCACGACGCCCAGATTCTTCTCTGGTGCCAGCCGCCCCACGTGCAGCACGATCAGCCCTTCTTCGCCAACGCCCCATTGCTGGCGTAGCGCCGCGCTGCGCCTGGCGGGCGTGAAAAGGCGCGTGTCGACACCCCGTGCGACCACGTCGAGCGAGAGCAAGCCCAACGCTGCGAGCTGCTGCTGCAACGCCTTGGTCGGCACCATGGTGCAGTGGCACTGGTTATGGAAGTGGCGCAGGTAGCCCATGATCGGACGCTGCAGCCAGCCCAGCCGGTAGAACTGGCTGTAGGCTTGGAAATGGGTCCGGAAGTCCGAGCATACGGGCAGATCCAGCGACCGTGCTGCCTGCAACGCTGACCAGCCCAGCGGACCTTCGGTGGCAATGTGCACGATATCGGGTCGCTGCAGGGTCCATGCCTGGCAAAGCCGCCTTCTGGCCGGCAGGCCCATGCGCAGCTGCGCGTACAGCGGAATCTGCATGCCGGCGGTGCGGATTTCGTCGACCGCGTCGCCCCCATCTGCCACGGTCTCATGGCTTTGGCGTGGCCGTACCAGTTGCACCGTGTGCTCACGCGCCCGCAGACCGTCGACCACGCGCGCCACGCTGTTGGCAACGCCGTTGACTTCCGGCGGGTAGGACTCTGTGACCATCGCGACACGCAGCCGGGGCAAAGCGGTGCGGGATGGGGCGGCGAGAGGGGAGTGCAGGGTGTCGGTCATAGGCGGATGATCCGACGCGGATGCAACAGTTTGATGACAGTTGCAAAACCATCGGATGCGCCTGCATACCGGTGCCGTCACCAAAGTTTCACCGATGCACGCGAGCATACCGGGACCAGCACCATCGGAAAGTGATCCGTATCACGGCCATCTTTCCGCAAGTGCCTGGCGATTCAGAACTCCCGTTGCAAAGGAACCCATGTGAAAAACTTTCTTCAGGCCTTGCAGATTCAACGCTGGGATGACCATCGTTTCTACCACCATGACCGCGTCAACCAGTCGCTGCATCTGCTCAGCGCGCTGACCTTCGTGCTGGCTTATGTCTGGCTGCTGATCGACCCGGTGGTGTCCGCGCTGGTCGCGTGGCTGGTGTCCATGACCTCTCGCCAGGTCGGACACTTCTACTTCGAGCCGCATGACTACGACCAGGTCAACCTGGCCACGCACCAGCACAAGGAAGAGATCAAGGTGGGTTACAACCTGCGCCGCAAGCGGGTGTTGATGGGCATCTGGGCTGCATCGCCTGTCGTGTTATGGCTCGCGCCCGATCTGTTCGGCCTGATCACGCCGCACCAGGGATGGGCCGGGTTCGTCCGTCATGTCGGTGCCAGCTGGTTGGTCTTGGGTGTGGTCGGTTTGTTGTTCCGCGCCTCTGCGCTGGTGATGCAGCAGGATGCGCGTACGGCTGTGGTCTGGGTCACCAAGATCCTGACCGACCCGTTTCACGATATCTGGCTCTACCACAAGGCTCCATTGCACCTCCTGCGCGGCGAACGCACGGACCCGATGTGCCATGTGCGCGCCCACGGCGCCTGATTCAATCGCGCTGGCGCAGTGCTTGGGCCATCACGCTGCGTCGGATGGCACGGTTGGTCTGGCCGGCGGGCAGGTACCACCAGCCGTCGGTGCGCATTTGCGTGGTGGCCGCAAGGAAACGCTCCACGACCGCGTCGAAATCGGCGTCGGTGTAGTTCAGGCTGAAGATGATGCGCCCGCTGCCAACCCAGCTCAAGGCCAGTCCGTGCAAACGCAGATAAAACTGCAGCATCCAGTTGTAACGGGCGGGTTGGGTGTAGATAACGGTCCAGATACTGGCCATGTTGGCTACGCGCACCGGCAGGTCCGCCTGGCGCAGGCGATGGTTGAGCGCAGCGGCACGGTGGTTCCAGCGCTCGTTCATGCCGTCATACAGGGCCTGGATTTCCGGGCTGTGCAAACGCTCCAGGAACACCTGCATCGCGCCCATGACGTAGGGATGCGCATTGAATGTGCCTCGTGCAAAGCAGATGTCTGCAGGTCTGTCGGCACGGTAGCGCTTCATCAGGTCGGAGCGCCCGCACACCACGCCCACCGGCAAGCCTCCGCCCAGGGTCTTGCCGTAGGTCACCATGTCGGCGCGCACGCCGAAGTATTCCTGTGCCCCGCCGCTCGCCAGGCGAAAACCCATGAACACCTCGTCGAAGATCAGCACGATGCCGCGCTGCGTGCAGACTTCGCGCAGCTGCACCAGCCATGCCGTGTAGGCCTTGCGGTCGAAGCCGGCGCTGCGCGAACTGTCCAGCAGCGACGCGTCGCCGGGTGCCGGGGCATTGGGGTGCAGGGCTTGCAGCGGATTGATCAGCACGCAGGCAATGTCACGTCGGCTGCGCAACACCTTCAAGCTGCCTTCATGCATGTCGCGCAGGGTATAGGTCTGGCGCGCGGTGACCGGATTGCCCGGCCCGGGCTGGACGTCATCCCACCAGCCATGGTAGGCGCCGCAGAAACGCACGAGGTGGGATCGGCGTGTGTGATAGCGGGCGAGCCGCACGGCCTGCATGACTGCTTCGGTGCCGGACATGTGAAACGACACATCGTCCAGGCCGGAGATCGCGCGCAACTGTCGCAGATTGTCCAGCACGCAGGGATGGTAGGCCCCCAGCACCGGCCCGAGCGCCTCCACCCGGCGTGCGCCCTCTGCAATGCATTCCTTGTAGAAGGCGTAGCCGAACAGGTTGACGCCGTACGACCCGGTCAGGTCGTACAGCCGGTTGCCGTCCAGGTCCTGCACCATGACACCGTCCGAGCATTGCAGAAAGGCGCCGACGCTCAGATGCTGGCGCAGTTGCGTGCTGTAGGGGAAGGGCACGCGGTAGACGCCGGTGAACTGCAGATCGGGCAAGGCCTTGCGTGCCTGGGCGGTGGCCGCATTGGTGCGGGCGAAACGCAGCGCAAAGCTGTCGGCCAATGTGGCCATGCCCGCTTTGCGCTGCGCCACGACCTGCGCCGGCGCGCCGTCAGAGGCAAAGAAGCCCGCATCGTCATATTGGTAGCCGGGAAGCCAGCGCGACAGGCGCTTGGCCAGGCGCACATGTCCGATCAGCGATGGGTGCTTGGCGCGCGAAAGCTGGATACGCTGCAGCGCCGTGGGCACCAGCCAGGCCGCCGAAGTGGCGGCGACGATGGCAACGGCCGCAGCAGTCGCCGAGAGTGGAAAGTCCGGTTGGAACATGGAAGCCTCCTGGTTGCAGGGGCTATTTGTAATGCGTGAAAGTGACGTCCCGATGAATCTTCGACAGTGGCTTCGCCAGCTCGGCGCCAATGACAGCATCAACTTTCATCTGACCAATCACATCGCGCGCAATACGTTGACGCTGCTGATGGGGCGCGTCAGCCAGATTCGACATCCGTGGGTATGCCGCATGTCGATCGCAATCTGGCGCCTGTTCACCGACCTGGATCTGAGCGACGCGGCGAAAGCCTCGTTTGACAGCCTGCATGACTGCTTCATCCGCGCGCTGAGGCCAGGCGCCCGTGTCGTCGATGCCGACCCAGCCATTTTGACCAGTCCGAGCGACGGCATCGTCGGCGCCTGCGGATCGGTGCAGATCGGTCAGCTCCTGCAGGCCAAGGGCATGCCCTACACGCTGACCGAACTACTGGGTTCGGCCGAGGATGCCGAGCGTTTCAGCGGCGGAACCTACGTCACGCTGCGCCTGACGTCGGCCATGTACCACCGCTTCCACGCACCCCACGATATGGCGATCTCGCGCGTGAACTACATCAGCGGTGATACCTGGAACGTCAATCCCCCGGCGCTGGCACGCGTCCCCAGGCTGTTTTGTCGCAATGAGCGGGCGGTCATCCATGCGCGGCTGAGGCGCGAAAGTCATGCGATTGCGCTGGTGCCGGTGGCGGCGGTGCTGGTGGCCAGCATCCGCCTGCATTTCGCCGATGTGCTGCTGCACCTGCGTTATCGGGGGCCGAACCGGATTGACTGTGAAGAGCAGGTGGGCAAGGGGCAGGAACTGGGCTGGTTCGAACACGGTTCAACCATCATCGTACTAGCGCCTCCCGGATTCTCGCTTTGCCGCGGCGTAGCGCCGGGGCATCGGGTGCGCATGGGACACGCATTGCTGCGGCTGCCCTGCTGAATCAGAGGCTGGCAATCTCCGAGTGCCGTTCCCAGGCGTCAGCCAGGGACGAATGTTGTCGTCTGTCCGGAATAGACGTGGCGTGTTGTGCCTGCTGACAACGGTCGATCTCGACCTTGAGATCCCGCACGAGTGCATCGTCAGGTCCATAACGGTCTGCCAGATCCTGATAGCCGCTGAGAAGTTCGGTAAGGTGCTTGTCCACGTTTTCCCTAGGTATGAAATTGGAATATTTCAGTTTCGGGCGGATTCTAACGACTGTCAAAGGCAGTTACATCTGATTTGCGCCGACGCCTGGTCCGGGACCCCGCAGTACAGCACGTGCGTGCGTTCGACCCGAACCGCGGATGTGCGGGAATATGGCGGTTGTCACGACTTCGTCACATTGTCTTCTTACAGTTCTTCCGTGCAGACGAAAGATCTGGCATATCCATCCCGTTTTTACAGAGGACATCCCATGAAATTGAGCTTCAACACGGCGCTCGTGAGCGCCACCGGTATCGCAGCCATGACCTTCCTGTCTGTCGCTGGCGCGCAGAGCATTACAGGCGCTGGTGCCAGTTTCCCGGCACCCGTGTACTCCAAGTGGGCAGCCGAATACAACAAGGCCACCGGCGTCAAGGTGAATTACCAGTCGGTCGGTTCGGGTGCCGGTATCAAGCAGATCGACGCCAAGACCGTCGATTTCGGTGCGTCGGACATGCCGCAGACCGACGAGGTGCTCAAGAGCAAGGGCCAGTTCCAGTTCCCCACCGTGATCGGCGGAACGGTTCCCGTGGTCAATATCAAGGGCATTGCTCCCGGCCAGATGAAACTCGACGGCCAGGTGCTGGGCGACATCTATCTGGGCAAGATCACCAAATGGAATGACCCGGCTATCATGGCCCTGAACCCCGGCCTGCCGCTGCCGGATGCCGCCATCGCGCCCGTGCGCCGTGCAGATGGTTCGGGTACCACCTTCAACTTCACCAACTACCTCAGCCGGGTCCACCCCGAGTGGAAGGCCAAGGTCGGCGAAGGCACGGCCGTCAACTGGCCGGTCGGCGCGGGTGGCAAGGGCAATGAAGGTGTTGCCCTTGCCACCCGCGCCGACCGGCCAGTTGACGGCCGTGCCTTCGCCGACCTTGGCCTTCCACTCGGGGTGGACCCGGCT
>JBKJRR010000392.1:0-3983 GCA_046594635.1 Burkholderiaceae bacterium | reverse complement strand
ATGCACATTGCAGCGTGCTGGTCGCCATCACGCAGTAGGGTTTGCCTGGCAAAGCGCCAAGGGGTTCTACAGGGCGCCGCGGCGCCCTTTTTGCTCTATGGGGCGCCGCGGCGCCCTTTTTGCCAGCCTATGCTCACCAATCCTCCTTGACCGCCAGCACCACGTCGTGCCGGGCCGCGGCACGCGCGCCGAGCCAGGCGGTGACCGTTCCGGCCAGCACCGTGGCAGCGCACAAGGCCAGCAGCTGCGGCCAGGGCAGCAGCAGGTCCATGCTCCAGTGAAAGCTCTGCGGGTTCACGACATGCACCAGGATGACGCTGACGCCCAGCCCCAGCAATAGACCGGCCAGTGCGCCGATGGCAGTCCAGGCCAGGCCTTCGAGTGCGACCAGCGTCAGCAACTGGCGCTGTGTCAGGCCCAGATGGACCAGCAGGCCGAACTCCTTGCGCCGCGCCAGCACCTGGGCGCTGAAGTTGGCCGCCACGCCGAACAGTCCGATTGCAATCGCCACGGCCTGCAGCCAGTAGGTGACGGCGAAGCTGCGGTCAAAAATGCGCAGCGAGGTGGCGCGCAATTCACCGGAGCTGGCCATCTCCAGCAGCATCGGTCCCTGCATGCGCTCGATCAGCGCACGCAGGTCGCGTTGCAGCGCCGCTGCGTCGGTGCCGGGCGCCAGAGACAGGGCCAGATCATTGACCTGTTGGTCGCCGGTCAGCCGCACGTAGTCGTCCAGGTCGATCGCGATCGCACCGAACTGGCGTGCATAGTCGCGCCAGACCCCGGCGACAACGAAATGTGGACGCGTCGGGCTGGCGGTGTTACCCGTCGGTGTCAGCACATCGGCCAGGGCGTCATACGATTTGCCGACTTGCAGACCGTACAAGGCGCTCATCGGTTCGCTGACGTAGATGGCGACCGCGCCGGGCGGCGGTGGTTGCAGCGGCCCGACCAGTGCCAGCGCACGTGACGGGTCGGTAAGCGGGCGTGCCAGCAGTGCCACTGCCGGCTGACCTGAGGCCAGGTTCAGACTTTGCGAGCGCGACGGGGCGACCCGACCCACACCGGGCAGGGCGCGCACGGCGTCGACCAGATCCGGCGCAAAGCCGGGGCCGTCAAAGCCAGCGCCCTGGCGCAGGTACAGGTCGGCCGGCAACACCACGTCGAGCCAGTCCTGCACCGAGTGCCGGAAGCTGGCAACCATCACCGTCAAGGCGACTGCCAGGCTCAATGAGGCCACCACGCCGCTGATGGCTACCGCTGCGCTGCCGCGCACTCGCCGGGCGCGTTCAATCGCCAGCATCGGCAACAGGCGCTGCCCGACCATCGGTGCCAGGCGGTCGTACAACAGCGCAATCCAGGACGGCAGGGCGCTGATGCCGCCGATCAGCAGCAGCGCGATCGACAGGTAGGCCGCCAGTGCCATGCCCCACAACGGCGGCGCCAGTGCCAGCAGGACACTGACCAGCAACAGGCCCAGCGCCAACCATGGGTGGTCTTGCCCCGTTGCGGGTAAGCCCACCCCTTTGAGCGTCGGAGCCGGTGGCAGTCGGGCGGCCGATGCCGCTGGTACCCAGGCGCCCACCATGGCCGCCAGCACGCCGAGCAGGCCATAACCAAGCGCCGCGCCCGCACTCCATTGCAAGCGGGGCGCGACACCCTTGAAATAGCCCCCGCCCAGGTCGCCGCCAAGCCAGCGCAATGCCAGCCACGCCAGTGCCGTGCCGAGCAGTACGCCAAGCGCGCTGCCCACCAGACCCAGCACCAGAGATTCCGCCAGCACCAGGCGCAATCGGTCACGCGCCGGCAAGCCCAGCACGCCCAGCAAGGCGAACTGCTGCGCGCGTTTGCGCACGCTCAGCGCAAGTACCGAGAACACCAGAAAGGCGCCGGTGAACAACGCAACCAAGGCGAGCACCGTGAGGTTGACGCGGTAAGCGCGCGACAGATTGCTGACACTGCTGGCAGCGTCCGCCGGCAGCTGTACCAGCAGGCCGGTGGGCCAGCGCGGGTCGGCGCGCAGCCGATCTGCCACGGCCGCCGGATCGAGCCCGGCTTGCAGTCGCAAATCGATGCGCGAGAGTTTTCCGGTTTGGCCCAGCAGGTCCTGCGCCGCGCCGATGTCCATGACGGCCAGCGGCGCACCACTGGCGCCCACACTGCCGCTCACCTGCAACTGGTGGGTGCCAGCGCCGGAGCGCACCGTCAGTTGCGTTTCCATGGAAGGTGAGAGACCCAGTTCGCGCCATGCCGACGGGTTCAGAAACACCGCGCGCGGATCGAACATCGCCAGACGCGGCGCGTTCGCGTCGGGCATCGGCGCCAAACCCGGCGCAGCGCGCGCAATCTGCAAGGCGTCCACGCCAACAATACGCAGCTGCAGCGCACGAAGGGTCGCGTCACGTGGCACCAGCACCCGTGATTCGAGCACCGGTGAAGCGGACAGCACCTGTGCGTCGTTGGCGACCAGTCGGTAGATCTCCTCGTCGAAGTGGGGCGTGGCAGCGCGTACCTCCAGATCTGCCTGACCGTTGACCGAGCGCACCGCCTGCGCGAACTCCTGCAGCGCAGACTGGTTGATCAGCGACACCGACAAGGCCAGCGCCACGCCGAGCATGACCGCGGCAGCGGCCGCCGCATTGCGCCAGGGGTGGTGGCGCAATTCCTGCCAGGAGAACGTCTTCAGCAATTCGAGCACAAGCCAGTATATTGAGCACCTGAACCGGCCCCGATTCAATTTGACGAAAGACACCTGCCCCATGACAGACCTGCCCACCTACGAAGACGTCGTTGCCGCCGCTGGCCGCATCGAAGGCCATGCCCACAAGACTCCGGTGATGCGCTCACGCACGCTTGACGAACGCCTGGGCGCCCAACTGTTTTTCAAGTGCGAGAACTTCCAGCGCATGGGGGCGTTCAAGTTCCGCGGTGGCTTCAATGCGCTGGCGAAGTTCGATGCCAATCAGCGCAAGGCCGGCGCTCTGGCGTTTTCCAGCGGCAACCATGCACAGGCGATTGCGTTGTCGGCCCGGCTGCAAGGCATCAAGGCGGTGATCCTGATGCCCACCGATGCTCCGCAGGCCAAGATTGCCGCCACGCGTGGTTATGGTGCCGAGGTCATATTGTTCGACCGTTTTACGCAGGACCGCGAGCAACTCGCGGCCGAGCTGGCGCGTGAGCGTGGCATGACGCTGATCCCGCCGTTTGACCATCCCGATGTGATTGCCGGCCAGGGTACGGCCGCCAAGGAGTTGTTCGAGGAGGTTGGCGCACTGGACTACCTGTTCGTCTGCGTCGGCGGAGGTGGCCTGATCAGTGGTTGCGCCCTGGCCGCACGTGCGCTGGCGCCGGCGTGCAAGGTGATGGGTGTCGAGCCGGAGGCGGGCAACGACGCCCAGCAGTCGATGCGCAGCGGCAGCATCGTGCGCATAGCCACACCGCGCACCATTGCCGACGGCGCGCAGACGCAGGCTGTCAGTGAGCGGACCTTTGCCATCATGCGCCGCGATGTCGACGACATCATGACCGTCAGTGATGCGCAGCTGGTCGAGTCCATGCGTTTCTTCGCCGAGCGCATGAAGATCATCGTCGAGCCCACCGGTTGCCTGGGCGCTGCGGCGGCCATATTGGGCGGCCTGCCGCTGGCCGGCCAGCGGGTCGGGGTGATCCTCAGTGGCGGCAATGTGGATCTGCAGCGCTTCAGTGAACTGGTGGGCGCCACCGCTTGAGCGCGTCGTGCCACTTCCTGGCTCAATACCGCAGTGCGCTGCATGACGGTACGCCCGTCAATGGGTGGGGTACGAAGGCTATCAGCATCCGTTGAAGCAGGAAGCCGCCAGACCCCCGGGCCCGGGCTTATCGCCTACAATCCGCTGATCACCGGGGGTGTCGTCGCAGCGCAAGGGCTGGGATGACTGAGAAATACCCCACTCACCTGATCTGGGTCATGCCAGCGTAGGGAGCGTGATGAGATGGGTCCGGCGCAG
>JBKJRR010000285.1:0-3884 GCA_046594635.1 Burkholderiaceae bacterium | reverse complement strand
GTAGTCAATCCGATGCGGGAGTAGTTCAATGGTAGAACCCTAGCCTTCCAAGCTAATGACGCGGGTTCGATTCCCGTCTCCCGCTCCATGGACAGTTTGCGCTATCGACGATTTGTGTGATCAAGAAGCCCTTTTGGCTCAGTGGTAGAGCACTCCCTTGGTAAGGGAGAGGTCGCGGGTCCGATTCCCGCAAAGGGCACCAGTTGTTTGTGGTGTTGATGTTGTTGTCAGTGCCGCCAGGTGTTTTGTTTAGTTCGCTGATTCTTCGGAATTCATTAGAGGATTTGAAAAATGGCAAAAGGTAAATTCGAACGCACGAAGCCTCACGTCAATGTGGGCACGATCGGCCACGTTGACCACGGCAAGACCACGCTGACGGCGGCAATCGCCACGGTGCTGGCGGCCAAGTATGGCGGTGAAGCCAAGGCGTATGACCAGATTGATGCGGCGCCTGAAGAGAAGGCTCGCGGCATCACGATCAACACGGCACACGTTGAATACGAGACGGCCAACCGCCACTATGCGCACGTTGACTGCCCCGGCCACGCTGACTATGTGAAGAACATGATCACGGGTGCCGCGCAGATGGACGGCGCTATTTTGGTGTGCTCGGCCGCTGACGGCCCGATGCCCCAGACCCGCGAGCACATCCTGCTGGCCCGCCAAGTGGGCGTACCCTACATCATCGTGTTTCTGAACAAGTGCGACATGGTGGACGACGCTGAACTGCTCGAGCTCGTCGAAATGGAAGTGCGCGAGCTGCTGGATAAATATGAATTCCCGGGGGACTCGACCCCCATCATTCACGGCTCAGCCAAGCTCGCTCTGGAAGGCGACAAGGGCAAGCTGGGTGAAGAAGCCATCATGGCGCTGGCCAACGCGCTGGACACCTACATCCCCACGCCTGAGCGCGCGATTGATGGCGCCTTCCTGATGCCTGTGGAAGACGTGTTCTCCATCTCTGGCCGCGGCACCGTGGTGACGGGGCGCATCGAGCGTGGCATCGTCAAGGTCGGCGAGGAAATCGAGATTGTTGGCATCAAGCCCACACTCAAGACGATCTGCACGGGCGTTGAGATGTTCCGCAAGCTGCTGGATCAGGGTCAGGCTGGCGACAACGTCGGTATCCTGTTGCGCGGCACGAAGCGCGAAGAGGTCGAGCGCGGACAGGTGCTGTGCAAGCCCGGCTCGATCAAGCCGCACACGCACTTCACCGCTGAGGTGTATGTGCTGTCCAAGGACGAAGGTGGCCGTCACACGCCCTTCTTCAACAACTACCGCCCCCAGTTCTACTTCCGCACGACGGATGTGACGGGCGCGATCGAGTTGCCCAAGGACAAGGAAATGGTCATGCCCGGCGACAACGTGACGATCACGGTGAAGCTGATCAACCCCATCGCCATGGAAGAAGGCCTGCGCTTCGCCATCCGCGAAGGCGGCAAGACCGTCGGCGCCGGTGTGGTTGCCAAGATCCTCGCGTAAGGCAGTTTGTTCGGGTGGTGGAGCGCCTGGTGCGCGCCACAAACCTGATTGGGTTTAGATGCAGGGGCGTAGCTCAATTGGCAGAGCGTCGGTCTCCAAAACCGAAGGTTGATGGTTCGATTCCTTCCGCCCCTGCCACCGATCCCTCCGGGTGCTGGTGGTTTTCTGTCAGGTCGCGTTGACGATCAGCGAAATCTGAAGCACTCCTGGAGCGATGGTTGGTGCCAACGCATGAGATAGAGAAAAAATGGCCACGTCACAAGCACAAACAGTAGTCAGTCCATTCGACAAGGTCAAGCTTGCCGGCGCCGTGCTGCTGGTCGTTGGCGCGTTGGTTGCGTTTTATCTTCTGGCCAAGCAGGGTCCGCTCGCGCAGTGGGGCGCGCTGGTTGTGGGTCTCGTGGCTGCCGTTGCCGTGTTTTTTGTTTCTGAGCCGGGACGGGAGTTGTTTGCCTTTGGCCGTGATGCCACGCGCGAGGTCAAGAAGGTTGTCTGGCCGTCGCGCAAGGAAGCAATCCAGATGACGGCATACGTCTTTGGTTTCGTGGCCCTGATGGGCCTGTTTCTGTGGTTCACGGACAAGACGCTGGAGTGGGTGTTGTACGGCCTGGTCCTGGGATGGAGATAAATAGATGACAGATATCGTAGAAGAGACCCCTTCCCCCGAGCAGGCGGCCCTGGCGAAACCGATCAACCCGGATCTGCGTTGGTATGTGGTGCACGCCTACTCCGGCATGGAAAAAGCGGTCGAACGCAACATCCTCGAGCGTATCAATCGCGCAGGAATGCAGGACAAGTTCGGTCGTATTCTGGTGCCGATGGAAGAGGTGGTTGAGGTCAAGAACGGCCAGAAGCGCACCACAGAGCGCAAGTTTTTTCCAGGTTATGTGCTGGTCGAGATGGTCATGGACGACGACAGCTGGCATTTGGTCAAGCACACCAACAAGGTGACCGGTTTTGTCGGCGGCGCAAAGAACCGCCCATCGCCGATTTCGCAGGCGGAAGTCGAGAAGATCGTCAACCAGATGCAGGAAGGCACGGAGAAGCCGCGCCACAAGGTGGAGTTCGAGGTCGGTGAATATGTGCGGGTCAAGGACGGTCCGTTCACTGACTTCAATGGTTCGGTGGAGGACGTCAACTACGACAAGAGCAAGGTGCGTGTGTCGGTCACGATTTTCGGACGCGCAACGCCGGTCGAGTTGGAGTTTTCTCAAATCGAAAAAACCTGAACGCCTGGCGCAAGTGTTTTGCGCGTCGCCCTGAACGACACGGTAATTTAAGGAATCCGCATTTTCCAGACTCGGTGCGGAGGTTTTGCAGAGTCATCAACCCCGGGGAGCCGGAGCTCAAGCCCAACAGGCGTGAATTCTGGCGTTATCACCCGCAAGGAGTAAACCATGGCGAAAAAAATCGTCGGTTTTATCAAGCTGCAAGTACCAGCAGGTAAAGCCAATCCCTCGCCGCCCATCGGCCCAGCATTGGGTCAGCGCGGTCTGAACATCATGGAGTTCTGCAAGGCATTCAATGCGCAGACTCAGGGCGTCGAGCCAGGTCTGCCATTGCCGGTGGTCATCACCGCATTTGCCGACAAGAGCTTCACGTTCATCATCAAGACGCCGCCGGCGTCCACGCTCATCAAGAAAGCCATCAAGCTGGACAAGGGTTCCGCCAAGGCTTTGAGCGACAAAGTCGGCAAGATCACCCGGGCCCAGCTCGAAGAGATTGCCAAGGCAAAAATGAAAGACCTGACGGCGGCCGATCTGGACGCTGCAGTTCGCACCATCGCCGGCTCTGCCCGTTCGATGGGTGTCACGGTTGAGGGTGTTTAAATGACCAAGCTCACCAAAAAACAAAAGGCCATCACGGTCAATATCGAAAGCACCAAGCTGTACCCGCTGATGGACGCCATCGGCATCGTCAAACAGTGCGCTACTGCGAAGTTCGATGAGTCGATCGACGTGGCGGTGCAACTGGGCATCGACGCCAAGAAGTCCGATCAGGTCGTGCGTGGCGCCGTCGTATTGCCAAACGGCACCGGCAAGACCAAGCGCGTCGCTGTGTTCGCGCAAGGCGCCAAGGCTGAGGAAGCCAAGGCCGCTGGTGCTGACATCGTCGGTATGGAAGACCTGGCCGCCATGGTCAAGGCCGGCAACATGCCGTTCGACATCGTGATTGCCGCTCCGGACGCCATGCGTGTGGTGGGTACCCTGGGTCAGATTCTCGGCCCACGCGGCCTGATGCCCAACCCGAAGGTTGGCACCGTGACTCCGAACGTCGCGCAAGCGGTCAAGGACGCCAAGGGCGGCGCGGTCGAGTTCCGCGTCGAAAAGGCCGGCATCGCCCACGGCGGCATCGGCAAGGCCTCCTTCACCCAGGAAGCCCTCGAAGCCAACGTGAAGGCC
>JBKJRR010000161.1:0-7929 GCA_046594635.1 Burkholderiaceae bacterium | reverse complement strand
CTGGGTGCCACCACCTGGGAGGTGGTCTCCAAGGTGGTCCTGCCTTACACCAAGGCCGGTGTCATTGGCGGCATCATGCTGGGTCTGGGCCGTGCCATCGGCGAGACCATGGCCGTCACCTTCGTGATCGGCAACTTCAACCAACTCGATTCCCTGAGCCTGTTCCAGGCGGCCAACAGCATCACTTCGGCACTGGCCAATGAATTCGCCGAGGCCGGTGCAGGTTTGCACCAGGCCGCGTTGATGTATCTGGGCCTGGTGCTGTTTTTCATTACCTTCGTCGTGCTCACTTTGTCCAAGCTGCTGCTGGCCCAGCTGAAGAAAAACGAAGGAACACGGACATGAGCCGCCGGGCCGTTCCCCAGGCGAATCCCGCAGTGCGCAGCACGCAGGGTGAGCGAGTGAGTCGCCACCCAGGAGAATACATGTGACTACCGGTGATCGCCTGCTGCGTCAGGCCTTGCTCGATGAAACTCGCCAGTCGCAATATGCGCGGCGCAAGCTGGTCAATCAGTTGGCATTGGCCCTTTCCTTGCTGGCCATGGCCTTCGGGCTTTTCTGGCTTTTCTGGATCCTGATTGAAACCGTACGACTTGGCTTCGGGGGGCTGGCCTTGGCAACGTTGACCGAAATGACGCCTCCACCCAATGAGGTCGGTGGCCTGGCCAACGCCATGTACGGATCGTTTCTGATGGTGATGCTGGCGACTTTCGTCGGCACGCCGATCGGTATCCTGGCCGGTATCTACCTGGCTGAATTCGAGTCCAAAGGGTGGCTGGCCAACACCACGCGCTTTGTCAACGACATCCTGCTGTCGGCACCCTCGATCGTGATCGGCTTGTTCGTCTACGCGGTCATCGTGGCCCGCTTCAAGTCGTTTTCCGGCTGGGCCGGTGTGATCGCGCTGGCATTGATCGTGATTCCGGTGGTGATCCGTACCACCGAAAACATGTTGCAGCTGATCCCGTCCGGCCTGCGCGAAGCGGCGTACGCACTGGGTGCGCCCAAATGGAAAGTCATCCTGAGTATCACGCTGAAGGCAGCGCGCGCCGGTGTCGTCACGGGCGTCATGCTGGCGGTGGCCCGCATCGCCGGTGAGACGGCGCCGCTGCTGTTCACTGCGCTCAACAACCAGTTCTGGACCTCGAGCCTGAGCGAACCCATGGCCAGCTTGCCGGTCACGATCTTCAAGTTCGCCATGAGCCCGTACGAGAACTGGCAGAAGCTGGCCTGGGCCGGCGTGCTGCTGATCACACTGGCAGTGCTGAGCCTCAATATTGCCGCGCGGATCTTTACGCGGGCGAAGTAGCTGTCACCACATCAAGAGTCTGAACATGCAAATCGACACCCCGATCAAGGAAAGATCAAAGATCTCCGTGCGAGACCTGAACTTCTACTACGGCAAGTTCCAAGCGCTCAAGGACATCAATCTGGAGATTCCCGAGAACAAGGTGACGGCCTTTATCGGTCCATCCGGATGTGGCAAGTCGACGCTGCTGCGGGTCTTCAACCGCATGTACGAGTTGTACCCGGAGCAACGGGCGGAAGGCCAGATCATCCTGGATGACGAAGACCTTCTGACGTCCAGGAAAGACGTGGCGCTGATTCGCGCCAAGGTCGGCATGGTGTTCCAGAAGCCCACGCCGTTCCCGATGTCGATTTACGACAACATTGCCTTTGGCGTGCGCCTGTTCGAGAATCTCAACGCCAGCGATATGGAGGAGCGTGTGGAATGGGCCTTGCGCAAAGCCGCCCTGTGGGACGAGGTCAAGGACAAGTTGAACCAGAACGGCTCCAGCCTGTCCGGCGGCCAGCAGCAGCGCCTGTGTATCGCCCGCGGCATTGCGATCAAGCCCGAAGTACTGCTGCTCGACGAACCGTGTTCGGCCCTCGATCCGATCTCGACTGCCAAGGTCGAGGAACTGATTGCCGAGCTCAAGAGCGATTACACGGTGGTCATCGTGACGCACAACATGCAGCAGGCCGCGCGTTGCAGCGATTACACCGCTTACATGTACCTGGGCGACCTTATGGAGTTTGGCGCCACGGAACAGATGTTCTTCAAGCCGACCCGCAAGGAGACTGAAGACTATATTACCGGTCGATTCGGTTGAACCATCAGCCACACCAGGAAACAGCCATGAGTGACAAACATTTATCGAGTCAGTTTGACAGCGAACTGACCAGTGTCTCGGCCCGGGTCATGAAGATGGGTGGCCTGGTGGAGGCGCAGATCCGAACGGCTGTCCAGGCCTTGTCCCAGTTCAGCGTCGAATTGGCCGATCAGGTCACCTCCACCGAATCGCAGGTCAACGCGATGGAGGTCGAGATCGACCACGATCTGTCTTCGATCATCGCGCGGCGCCAGCCCACCGCCCGTGATCTGCGCCTGCTCATTGCGATCTCCAAGACGACAGCCAACCTGGAACGCGCGGGCGACGAGGCTGACAAGATAGCCCGCATGGTCAAGTCCATCATCGAAAGTGGCGCGTCCCGCGCCTTGCCTGCATCGGACTTGCGGGTAGCGGCTGATCTGGCTTCGACCTTGTTGCGCAAGTCGCTTGATGCTTTTGCCCGGCTGGACACCAGCATGGCGTTGACGATTCTCAAGGAAGACAACGCCATCGACCGCGAGTTCGACGGGTTTGTGCGCAAGCTCATCACTTACATGATGGAAGATCCGCGTACGATTTCCCCAAGCCTGGACCTGCTGTTCCTGGCCAAGGCGATCGAACGCATCGGCGATCACGCCAAGAACATCGCTGAATTCACGATCTATGTCGTCAAGGGCGAGGATGTACGTCACACGCCTTTGGCGCAGATCGAGTCTGTTCTGCGCTGAGCATTTCGAGACACCATGATATGAAAAAGCTGCCGCGCATTCTGGTTGTGGAGGATGAGCCCGCGATTGCCGAATTGATTGCTGTGAATCTCCGTCATAACGGCTTCCAGCCGATCTGGGTCGCCGATGGCGAGGGTGCGCAGCGCGAGATCAACGAGGTGCTGCCGGATGCGATCCTGCTCGACTGGATGCTGCCGGGGCAAAGCGGCCTTGCACTGGCGCGCAAGTGGCGCGCCGACCCGCGCATCAAGCCGGTGCCGATCCTGATGATCACCGCCCGCGGTGACGAGCCGGACAAAGTGGCAGGACTCGATGCTGGGGCGGACGACTACATCACCAAACCTTTCTCGACACAGGAATTGCTGGCCCGTATCCGGGCTGTGCTGCGCCGCCGGGCGCCCGAGCAAGTGGCCGACAGCGTAGCGATCGGCCATCTGCGCTTGGACGCGGCGACACATCGGGTCACTTTCGACGAGCGCCAACTCAAGCTGGGACCCACCGAATACAAGCTCCTGCACTATTTGATGAAACATGCCGAGCGGGTGCACAGCCGCGGGCAGTTGCTGGACAAAGTCTGGGGTGACCATGTGTACATTGAGGAACGCACGGTCGACGTGCATGTGAAGCGTCTGCGCGAGGCACTCGGTGAAGCCGGGGCAATGGTCGAAACGGTTCGGGGCGTAGGTTATCGCATCACCGCGTTGACCCAGGCGCAGCCGAACTGACGCCAAAAGGCTTCACAATCGGCAGATGCTGCGGCGCGTCTTTCGTCTTTTCCTGTTCCAAGTTCTCGGCGCGGCGTTCGGTTATGCCTTGTGGCCATCGGCCGTACATCTGCAAGGTCTGATTGCAGGCATCGTGGGCGCAAGCTGGGTATGGCTGGCGATTGATCTGCGCCGCGGTCACAAGCTGCGCCGCTGGTTGCGTACCGGCGACACCGCCAGCCGGCCGCGTATCCCTGGCTACTGGGGCGAGATCACCGACCGCGTGCGACGCCTGCTGCGCGACCGCGACCGCCTGCTGCTCGAGAGCGATTCCCGACTGCAGGAATTCCTGTCTGCCATCCAGGCTTCGCCCAACGGTGTCGTATTGCTGGACGCCGAGGGCCGCATCGAATGGTGCAATCAGACGGCGGCAGACCATTTCGGCTTCGATGCCCGGCGCGACGTTCTGCAACTGATCGGCAATCTGGTCCGCGATCCGGCGTTCGTCGCCTACCAGGCGGCCGGCGACTTCACGCACGATGTCGTGATGCCGGGGCCAGGCAGCAATAGCAGTCGACCGGTTCGCCTGTCAGTGCATCTGCATCCCTATGGCGAGGCACGCGCGCTGATGATGTCGCGTGACGTAACGGCACTCGAACAGGCCGATGCAATGCGGCGTGACTTTGTCGCCAACGTATCGCATGAAATCCGCACGCCGCTGACCGTGTTGAGCGGATTCGTCGAGACCATGCAGAACTTGCCGCTGGACGCGTCCGAACGCCAGCGGTATCTGGCCTTGATGTCACAGCAGGCCGAACGCATGCAGTCGCTGGTTCGTGATCTGCTGACACTATCGCGGCTCGAGGGCAGTCCCCCGCCGCGCGCAGATGAGTGGATCGACGTGCGCGATCTGATCGACCAGTGCGAGCAGGAGGGTCGCGAGTTGTCGATGCTGATGAGTGAGATGGGGCATGAGCTTGAGGTGGAGATCGCGCGCGACTGTGAAATTGCCGGTTCTTCACCAGAACTGCACAGTGCGATGGCCAATCTCGTGAACAACGCGATCCGTTACACGCCGACTGGCGGCAGGGTGTTAGTCACATGGCGCTTGCTGGACGACGGCAGTGGCGAATTCTCGGTCTCAGACACCGGACCGGGCATTGCGCCTGAACATCTGCCGAGGCTGACCGAACGGTTTTACCGTATCGACCGCAGTCGCTCGCGCGAAACCGGCGGAACCGGATTGGGGCTGGCGATTGTCAAGCATGTGGCCCAGCGCCATGCCGGGCAACTGTCCATTGCAAGCGATCCGGGTCATGGTTCGCGATTCGCCATCACGTTGCCGCCGCAGCGGGTACGCACGGTCCAGCGCTTCAAGGCGGCTTGACCCTGCGCAAAAGCACCATGTCGTCGCCTTTGCCTGAGGAGCGGCGAATCACGGCATGTTGCACCCATTGGGCAGGGTCAGGCGGATGGGCGGCTGCAACAAGCAGATCAGCGTCGACGATCAGCCATTGACATTCGGACGCGGGACGGGCTGCCTCGACCTTGAATCCGCCGTGGTAACGCAGTGCGGCGACCTGATCGCGTTCGATCAGCGTGGCTTGCAGGCATTGCGTCTGACCCACCAATGTCCGGACTCTGGCAACCGATACCGTGTTGCTGCGAACAAAGTCCAGCAGTGGCAGCCACAATGTCATCAGCAGCAACCAGCACAAAGCCGCTCCGCCTGCGGGCAACACCAGGCTCTTCCAGATGGCCGGCTGGAGACGACCCACGCGCCACTTGACCAGCCAGCCCCAGACCAGCGTCGCCAGCAGCGCAACCAGGAACACCGGCAGCGAAAACCGGGCCTGAAAATCCGGGGCCTGTTTGAAGACATTGATTGCTGCCTGACGCGGCACGCCGGTTTGCATCGCAAACCAGATCACCCAGATGATGATGCCGCAGCCTGTGAAGAACAGCAGCGTGAACCAGTCAATCAATGACGACACGCTGCGTTGTAGCGTCGGCAGTGCGAAGGCGGCCAGTGTGGCCAGTGCCGGCAGAGCCAGCAGCAACGCGCGGTCGGCGGGTTTGGTGGTCAGCGCAGAGAAGACCGCAATGCCAGCAAACCACATTGGCAGTGCCAGATGCAGGCTCATTCGCGTGCTCACTACCTGATGGCGCCAGCGCCAGACAGTCAGCAGAACCAGCGGCCAGGTCGGCCAGGTGAACCACAGAAACAGCCGGGCCAGGCTGCGCCAATCCTTGCTGCCTGCGTCTTGTGGCAACAGAATGCGCCAGCCCCAAAGGTCCAGCGCCGAGGCCAATGCGGCCGCGAGCAGGGTCACCAGGGCCACTATGCCGGCTGCGCGCAGTGCCCGTCGCCGCCCGCCGGTTGCCGGGTCAGCCGTCAGCAGATGCAATAGCGCAGCGCCGGAGCCGAACAAGACCGCCAGTGAAGGAGCGGCGCTGAGCACCAGTCCGGCCATGCCGAGCAGCAGCGCAGCTCCCGGCAATAGCAGCCGGTAGCCGATGGCGGTGACGCCATAGAACGTCAAGGTGGCAAAACACAGTTGCGCAAGGTGCGTTGTGACTTCGTGCGAGAGTTGTGCCAGGCCCAGACAGGCGATCAGGGCCAGAAGGCCGCCGTCGCCGATGGCACGCGCGTAGTCGATGGGGTCGGCCTCGCCACCAAAGGCGAACGCTACCGGCTGCGCCCGTGGATTCAGGGCCAGACCGTACACGGCATACCAGGTGGCGACCAGCGTCAACACCAGCATCAGGGCGAAGGGGAAACGCACCAGGATGACGGGTGATATCCAGGCCGGGCCCCATTGCATCGCCAGTGCGCCGATCCAGTAGGGCAGCAGTCCGTCGGCCAAGGGTCGCATGCCGAGCATCTGCGGATCGAGCCAACTGGTCGTGCCCTGCGCCATATCCAGCATGTAGCCGAAGGCGGCCATGTCGGCACCGCGCCAAGGTTCGCGCCCGATCAGTCCGGGAATCACGTAGGCGATGCACAGCAGCAATAGCGCCGCCCTGGATAGGCGGCGGACGGAACCTTGCGCGACGATGGCGGGGCTGCGATGGTTCACGGGGTCAGCTTGGCGTGATGGGACGCAGGCGATGCGGCTGCACTAAGGGCAAAAAGGGCAGCGCGGTTGCCCGGGCTGCCCTTGTGCGAGGCGCTATTCGCGTTACTTGGCTGCGGCGGAAGACTTGCCGAAACGATTGCGGAAACGCTCGACGCGACCGCCCATGTTGTCCACCGACTTCTGCGTGCCGGTGTAAAACGGATGCGATTCGCTTGACGTTTCAAGCTTGTACAGCGGCAGCTCACGTCCGTCTTCCATCTTGATCATGTCTTTTGTGTTGACACAGGAACGGGTCACGAATTTGAAGTCGTTCGACAAGTCCTGGAAGCAGACTTCGCGGTAGTTGGGGTGAATTCCGGATTTCATTTGGTTGTCCTTCAGTAGCGCCAGCCGCGCCTGAAATCGTGCAAACCCTTGCACGAGAGTATTTCAAGCGTACTTGTCGCGAAAAGCCTGCGATTATGGCACGGTTCCGGGCGATAGCCCGGAAAATCAGCCGCCTCGACGCATCTGTTCAAAGAATTCGTTGTTGGTCTTGGTCGCCCGCATCTGCTTGAGCACCAGTTCCATCGAATCGACCTCGTCCATGTTGTACAGAAACTGGCGCAGGATGCGGGTTTTTTGCAGGATCTCGGGTGCGAGCAGCAGTTCCTCGCGGCGCGTGCCGCTGCGATTGAGCTGGATCGATGGGAACACCCGCTTTTCGTACAGGCGACGGTCCAGGTGGATCTCGGAGTTGCCAGTGCCCTTGAACTCCTCGAAGATCACCTCGTCCATACGGCTTCCGGTGTCGATCAGCGCGGTGGCGATGATGGTCAGCGAGCCGCCTTCCTCGACATTGCGCGCTGCGCCCAGGAATCGTTTCGGGCGCTGCAGGGCGTTGGAGTCCACGCCGCCGGTCAGCACCTTGCCGCTCGAGGGCACGACGTTGTTGTAGGCACGTGCCAGACGCGTGATCGAGTCAAGCAAAATGACCACGTCCTTCTTGAGTTCGACCAGGCGTTTGGCGCGTTCGATCACCATCTCGGCCACGTGCACGTGGCGCGCCGCGGGTTCGTCGAAGGTCGATGCAATCACCTCGCCCTTGACCGTGCGCTGCATCTCGGTGACCTCTTCCGGCCGCTCGTCGATCAGCAGCACCATCATGTGGCTGTCGGGATAGTTGGCCGCGATGGCGTGGGCGATGTGCTGCATCATCACCGTCTTGCCGCTCTTGGGTGGCGCCACCAGCAAGGCGCGCTGGCCTTTGCCGATCGGTGCAATGATGTCGATGACACGTCCTGTGATGTTCTCTTCGCCCTTG
>JBKJRR010000098.1:0-14191 GCA_046594635.1 Burkholderiaceae bacterium | reverse complement strand
CTGGCTTGAAATGCGCAGCGTGGCGCGGTCTTCCATCAGGGCGATGTTGTGGATGTCGGGCACCTTGGAGCAGCCGATGCCCTGGTCGATCCAGCGCACCACGTAGCCCAGGATGCCCTGCGCGTTGTTGTCGAGTTCCTGCTGCTTGTCGGCGTCGCTCCACTTCGCAGTCTTGACCACCGGGATGGTCAGCAGGTCGGTCAGGAGGGTGTCGCGCTGCGCATCGGCGTCCTGTTTCTCGAGCTCCTTCTGCACGTCCGCCACCTTGACCTGGTGGTAATGCAGCGCATGCAGCGTGGCACCGGTGGGGCTGGGCACCCAGGCGGTGTTGGCGCCTGCCTTCGGATGTGCGATTTTCTGCTTGAGCATGTCGGCCATCAGGTCCGGCATGGCCCACATGCCCTTGCCTATCTGGGCCTTGCCGCGCAGGCCGCAGGCCAGGCCGACCAGCACGTTGTTGCGTTCGTAGGCCTGGATCCAGGCGCTGGTTTTCATGTCGCCCTTGCGCAGCACCGGGCCGGCTTGCATGCAACTGTGCATTTCGTCACCGGTACGGTCCAGAAAACCTGTATTGATGAAGGCCACGCGGCTGGCGGCGGCGGCAATGCAGGCCTTGAGATTGACGCTGGTGCGGCGCTCCTCGTCCATGATGCCGAGTTTGACGGTGCTGTCCTTGAGGCCCAGCACTTTCTCGACACGGCCGAACAATTCGGCGGCAAAGGCGACTTCGGCCGGGCCGTGCATCTTGGGCTTGACGATGTAAACCGAGCCCTGGCGCGAGTTGCGGATGGCCTGGCCGTCGGGACCTTTGCCGTGGCCTTGCAGGTCGTGCAGCGCGATGGTGGTCGTGACCATGGCGTCGAGGATGCCTTCGGGAATCTCGCGCTGCGTGCCGTCGGCCGCGGTGTACAGGATGGCCGGGTTGGTCATCAGGTGGCCGACGTTGCGCAGGAACATCAGTGAGCGGCCGTGCAGCCGCAATTCGCCGCCGGCGGGTGCGGTGTAGACACGATCAGGGTTCAGGCCGCGGGTAAAGGTCTTGCCGCCTTTGCTGACGTTTTCCGTCAGATCGCCCTTCAGGATGCCGAGCCAGTTGCGGTAACCCAGCACCTTGTCCTGTGCGTCGACGGCGGCGACCGAATCCTCCAGATCCAGGATGGTCGACAGCGCCGACTCGAGCACCAGGTCGCTGACGCCCGCTGCATCGACCGCGCCGGTGGCGGTGCTATGGTCAATGCGGATGTCGATATGCAGGCCGTTGTGCTGCAGCAGCACCGAAGTCGGATGAGCGGCATCACCCTGGTAGCCGACGAATTGCTTGCCATTGCGCAGCGCCGTGGTCCTGCCATGGGCCAGCGTGACGGAAAGTTGGCCGCCAACGACGGCATAACCGGTGCTGTCGGTGTGCGAGCCGGATTTCAATGGCGCGGTGCGGTCCAGCACGTGGCGCGCGTAGGTGATGACCTTGGCGCCGCGGATCGGGTTGTAGCTACCGGCGCGGGTGGCGCCGTCGTTTTCGTCGATCACGTCCGTGCCATACAGAGCGTCGTACAGCGAACCCCAGCGGGCGTTGGCTGCGTTGAGCGCGTAACGCGCATTGAGGATCGGCACCACCAGTTGCGGGCCGGCCTGCAGCGCCAGTTCGGCGTCGACGTTTTTCGTCGTCGCGCGCACCTTGGCCGGCTCGGGCACCAGATATCCGATGCGGGTCAGGAAGGCGCGATAGGGCTTCATGGCGCGGATCGGTCCCGGGTGGGCCTTGTGCCACTGGTCGAGCGCGGTCTGCAGGCGGTCCCGCTCCACCAGCAATGCAGCATTCTTGGGCGCGAGGTCGGTGACGATGGCGTCAAAGCCGCGCCAGAAAGCAGCGCTGTCGACTCCGGTGCCCGGCAGAACCTGTTGTTCAATGAAGTCAAATAGCTCGGTGGCGACGTCCAACTGGTGCGTGCGGGTGCGTGTGGTCATGGGATCCTCTCAAAAGACAAAAACAAGTTTCTGAAATGATGGTGCCAGAGCAAAAATTGCTGCGCAATTTCTTGGTCTGGCACTCAAGGTCTCAGAAGAAGACGCGGACATCGCGCAATGAACTGCCGATGTACGTGGGTTCGGTGCCCAGTTCCTCGAACGGAAGCTGGTAGCGGTTGACCCACAAGGTCTGATAACCGTACCAGGTGGCGGCAAGCGCGTCCCAGGCGTTGCAACTGACAAAGCCGATCTGTCGTGCGCGCAGGCCGGTGGCCTGTTCGCCGAGCGCATAGGCCTCGGGTGCCGTCTTGTACTTGCGCACCGTGTCCACGCTGATCACGTGGTCCAGCAGATCGGCCAGCCCGGCAGACTTGACCGCCAGGTTCAGCATGGCCGGATCGCCATTGCTCAAAATGCCGGTGACGATGCCACGATGGCGAAGATCCTGCAGCACCTCGCGGTTTTCCGGGAACGCGGAGAGGCTGCGGTACTGGTTCATCAGACGGTCGATGCGGGCCTCGAATTCGGTGTGGGTGCCTGTCGCAGCTGTACCCTGCGTGGCCACCAGCTTCTTGACCGCGTAAACCAGCGCACTGCGTGTCAGGTCCCAGAATGGCCTGTAATGGGCGCCGTTGTTGCTCGTTGTGACGAGTCGGGAGTATTCGATCTGTTTGTCGCGCCAAAGCAGGCTCAGCGCCTGGCCCTGGCCGGGAAACAGCTGCTCGGCCATCAGGCCAACGCTGTACACGTCAAACAAGGTGCCATAGGCGTCGAAAAGGATGGCTTTCGGTTTTTCCATGCCCCTACTTTATTCGATACTTTTTAATTAATTAATGCAACAAACGTCAGAAAATATGTGACTTTATTGATAGCAATTGACTTTGGTGATCAGAACGTCCTCTGCACATCGTCTTTCGTTGCCGGCGTGCGGCTGCGGCACAGTTCAGGGCGCGCCCGCAACGCGCACAATGCGCTCTGGGGTATGTTTGCGTGTAATTAGTGCACATTTGGCCAATCCGGAGGGCGTAGGCGGCATGGTGTTTCGTGTAAAAACAGCAGGGTCAGGGGCTCGTTTCGGGGCCCGGCGATCGCCATGGCGCTTGGCCGCTGCACCGGTAAACCATTTTTGATGTCCGACCAACCACCTGCTCCATTGGACGCTGCCTCCCGCACCCTGGTGTTGCGCCATGCCGGCGCGATGATCGCGCGCGTGTCGGCCTTTTTCGTTCAGCACCAGGACGCGCACTTCAATCGGCTGCGTGCGCACTTCTTTGCGTTGGTCGACAACCGGCCCAACACCACGCAGGCGCAGAATCTGCGCACCGCCGGCGTCATGCTGGACAAGCAGGCCGGCTTGTTCGGTCGCGCGTTCCAGGCGGCACTGCGTGAATCGATAGAAGACGAGATCGAAGCCGTCATGCCGGGTGCAATGGCGGTGCTGCGGCCAGCCTCCGACGGTGACGACCATTCCGGCCCGAGCAGCATGGCCTTGCTTGATGTCGACGAAATCGAGCGCCATCTGCTGGTGGACCGGGTGGCGCAGCGCTTCAACAGTCGCTACGAGCCCCAGCTCAAGGCCTTGACCGCCAGTGTTGGCGCGTTGCTGCGCCTGGAGGATTTCGCGCTGGTCGACAACCCGTTCCGTCCTGCGAGTCTGGTGCGGGCCTTCCTGATGGCCTGGCATTCCAGCGCTTTCGACCCCATGGCGGCGGAAGATTTTGTCTCGGCCATCGAGCCCGACTGCACGCTTGACTGGACACCCCTGTACAACGACCTGACCGCCATGCTGGTGCGGGCGGGGTATTCGGCCCAACAGGTGCATCGCATCAAGCGCACGGCCGGCGGCGAATCGGCAGCGGGGTCGTTGTACCCGGAATCCGGACCGGCCACCGGCACGCGCTCGGGGCATGGTGCCCTGGAGTCGGCAACGGGCGGCGCGGCGGCGCTTGGCGCTGGCGCGGGCGAACCGGCTGCCTCGGGTGGCGGCATGCAGGCGGCTGCGCGCGGAATTGCCGATCGCGCCCGGAAGTTTCTGCAAAAGCTGGGGTTTGGCGCTGGTGGTGGCGCCAGTGGTGATGCCGACGATGCATCCGGCTTCGGTGCCGGCGTCAGTGGTGCTGGGTCGGGTGGCTCAGGGGTAGTCTCGAGGCTGCCGGCCGACCCCGGCTTCATGGGTTTTCTCCGTGGTTTGCAGACCGGTGCCGGTTCCTCGCAGTTTCCCGATTGGACACGGGGTCAGGATATCGCCGGGCAGAACGTCTTGCGCCAGATGCGCGAACGCGAAGAGGTGCAGCGCGCGCCCGAACTTGATCGCGGCACCGTCGATGCTTTGGCCGAGGTATTCGACTACGTATTTGCCGACAAGGCGATTCCTCTGCAGCTCAAGTATGTGATCGGACGCCTTCAGATCCCGGTTCTCAAGTCGGCCATCATCGACCGCGATTTTTTCCTTTCCAGTGCGCATCCGGCCCGACAACTTGTGGACAGCCTGGCCGCGTCGGCCGTGGGTTGGACGCCTGAAATGGGGGAGTCCGACCCCTTGTACGTCTGCATTGACGACACGGTCAAACGCATATTGGCCGAGTTCGAGGACGACCTGGACCTGTTTCGTCAGTGCCTGGCCCATTTTGAAGCTTTTGTGCAAGGGCACGCGCAACGTGCCGAGGTCCAGATCAAGCCGGCTGCGTCGCAGGAGCAGCTCAACGAGGCGCGCGAGGCCGCGCTCGCCCACGCCGATGGGGTGGTGCACCAATGTATCCACGCGTTGCCGATTGACGAGCCGCTGGTGCCGTTCCTGTTGCCATTTCTGACCCAGCAGTGGCGCGAGGTTCTGGCCCACGCCTGGATCGGGGTTGAAAAAGATCCGGTGCCCTGGCACGAGGCGGTGCGTGTCATGGACCAGGTGATCTGGTCGACCCGCCCCAAGCCGCAAACTGACGAACGCAGTCGCCTGATCGCCATGTTGCCCGACCTCGTGCGCCAGATCGATGCGCGACTGGACGCGATCGACTGGAAAGGTGCGCAGCGCGACGCCTTCACCAAACGGCTGATCGACACCCACATGCGGGCCATTCGCACGCCCAGGACCGGCGTGGTCGCGGTCGATGTGGCGCCTGCCGAGACTGAAACCCAGGCTGGCCGCCTGGCCATCCAGGCTCTGGATCAACGTGTGACACCGCAGCCCCAGGCTGCACCGGATGCGTTTGATGCGATGGCGCACGGACTGGAACGGAATATGTGGTTCGACTTCGAATACGACGCCGAAAGAACACGCCGTTACCGCCTGAGCTGGGTCAGTCCGCAGCGCAGCCGCATGCTGTTTACCAATCGGGACGGTTTCGAGGCCTTCGTGCGCTCGCAGCGCGAGGTCGCGGCCTTGCTGCGCGAAGGGCGCTTGAGCATCATCGACCAGCAGCCGATCGTCAAACGCGCCATTGACCAGATCATGGCCGATGACGCGCCGGCGTCGGAAACGCTGGAGCTGCGGCTGGAATGAAGTCCCCGCTGGCCTGGCAACCCCTGACGGGCCTGCGTGTGGTCGAGTTCAGCCATATGGTGATGGGGCCGACCTGTGGTGTGGTGTTGGCCGACATGGGCGCCGAGGTGATCAAGGTCGAGCCGATTGACGGCGACCGCACGCGCCATCTGCTCGGTGCCGGAGCGGGATTTTTTCCGATGTTCAATCGCAACAAGAAAAGTATCGCCATCGACCTGCGCCGGCCCGAGGGGGCCGCCGTGGCGCGCAAGCTCGCGGCCAGCGCCGACGTCGTAGCCGAGAACTTCAAACCTGGCACTATGCGCAAATACGGTCTGGACTACACCAGCCTGGCGGCGCAGGACGAGCGCATCATCTATGTCAGCATGAAAGGCTTCCTGCCCGGCCCCTATGCGCACCGACCCGCGCTCGACGAGGTGGTGCAGATGATGGGCGGGCTGGCTTACATGACGGGACGCACAGGCGACCCGCTGCGCGCGGGTACCAGCGTGAACGACATCATGGGCGGCATGTTTGGAGCCATCGGCGCATTGGGCGCGCTGATCCAGCGCGGCATCAGCGGCAAGGGTCAGGAAGTGCAGAGTGCGCTGTTCGAGAACAACGTGTTCCTGGTCGGTCAGCACATGCTTCAGTATGCGATCACCGGCACGCCGGCCGCACCGATGCCCGAACGCATTTCGGCCTGGGCGGTGTATGACGTGTTCACGGTCAAGGACGAAGGTCAGATTTTCCTGGCGGTGGTCAGCGACTCGCAGTGGCAGACCTTCTGCGCTGCCTTCGGCCTGGACGATCTGCTGGCTGACGCCGGCCTGGCGACCAACAACCAGCGTGTCATGGCGCGCCCGGCGCTGATGCCACGCTTGCGCGCGTTTTTCGCCAAGCTGACGGTGGCCGAGCTGTCAGCACGTTTCGAGCAGCTAGGCCTGCCGTATGCGCCAATTCGCAAGCCCGAAGAGTTGTACGACGATGAGCATCTGCGCCAGACCGGGGGTCTGGCCGACATCACCTTGCCCGATGGTGTGCGTGCCGGGCAGCGCGCCGGCACCACCTTGCTGCCATTCACGATGCAAGGTCACCGGCTGGAGGTGCGTGAGCAGCCCCCCAAGGCCGGTGAGCACTCGGATACCTTGCTGGCGCAGCTGGGTTATTCGACCGCCGAGATCGCGTCTTTGCGCGAAGCGCACGTAGTGGCGTAATGGCCTGGCAATCGCCAGCGCCGTGTAATCCCCGCGTACCTTGGCGTTAGGCGCAGGCGATGGACAAGTTCAAGCAACTCGAATCCTTCGTCGCCGTCGCCACCCGTGGCAGCCTGACGGCGGCAGCCCGGGCCGAAGGGGTGGCTCCGGCCATCATGGGCCGGCGGCTCGATGCGCTGGAGGCGCGCCTGGGTGTGAAGCTGCTGCAGCGCACGACGCGGCGCCTGACGCTGACCCATGAAGGCAGCGCTTTTCTGGAGGACTGCCAACGCCTGCTGGCCGACGTCTCCAATGCCGAGGCCAGCGTGTCGGCCGGCGGCGTCAAGGCCAGCGGGCATCTGCGTATCACGGCACCGGCCGGATTTGGCCGCCGCCACGTGGCGCCGCTGGTGCCACGGTTTAGGGACTTGCACAGCGACGTGACAATTTCGCTCAACCTCAGCGACCGCGTCATCGACATCGGAGCCGAGGGTTTCGATTGCGCTGTGCGGGTCGGAGACCTGCCGGATTCTTCGATGGTCAGCGTGCGCCTGGCCGATAACCGGCGTCTGTGTGTGGCGGCACCCCGCTATCTGCAAGGGCACGGCACGCCGGCCCATCCGTCCGATCTGACGCGGTTTGACTGCCTGGTGCTGTCCAGTGATGCGTCCCAGACCCGGGGCTGGGCGTTCCAGCTGCCGGGTGACGATGGCGCCGCAGCCAGCGACCGCGCTATGCCGGCCGGTGCCGGTTTGTTGCATGTCCGGCCGGTCGGACCCCTGGATTGTTCCGATGGACAGGTGCTGCACGAATGGTGCCTGGCGGGTTTTGGCATCGCCTGGCGTAGCAGTTGGGAGGTTGAAGCCGAGGTGGCCGCTGGGCTGCTGGTGCCGGTGCTCGAGCAGTTTGCCGGGCCGCCCAATGGCATTTTTGCGGTGTTTCCGCAGCGCAAGCACCTGCCGCTGCGCGTGCGGCTATGGATTGACTTCCTCAAGCACCACTACGCCCAGCCGGGCTTCTGGAAGACCTGAAACGCGCGGCTGCGGCTCTAGCCGGCCGCGCCGCCCGGTGGCTCAGGAGGACTTCTTGAGGCACTGGCTCATGAAGGCCTTGCGCTCATCGCCCTTCTTGTCGCCGGCATCGACGTTGCAGGTCTTCATTTTGCTTTGCTGCGTCACCGGCTTGGCGCTCAGGCAGGTTTTCATGAAGGCCTTGCGTTCGTCGCCCTTTTTTTCGCCGGCTTGCGTGTTGCAGGTGCCCATCTTGGTTTGCTGCGCGGTTTTGGCTTTTTCCTCGGCGTGGGCGACACCTACAGTCAGGGCGACACCGATGGCGAGCATGGAGATCAGTTTGTGCATGGAGGTTTTCCTTGGTTGGGATGGATTGACGGACCTGTCGATGGACCCATGCTTAACGCAGCCGGCGGTGTTGCGGCTGACAGAGCCGGCGCAATTTAACCAATTTCGCTTCGCCGGCGGCGGCACTACTGGCGAAAGGCGTCCGCAAACGGCGGGCCTCCTAGAATTGGGGGCTATGCTCAAGATCAAACAGGAACTGCTGGACGGCCTGGCCGCCATATTGTCGGAACGGGTGCCCGACGCGGCCACACGTGCGGTTTTCGAATCACCCAAGGTCGCTGCCCACGGCGATTTCGCGTCGACCGCGGCGATGCAGTTGGCCAAACCGCTCAAGCGTAATCCGCGTCAACTGGCGGAAGAACTGCGCGAAAAGATGCTGGCACTGCCCGTTTATCAGCGCTGGGTTTCCGGTATCGACATCGCCGGTCCCGGATTCATCAACATCCGGCTCAAGCCCGAGGCCAAGCAGCAGGTGGTGCACGAGGTACTCGCTGACGCCGCGGCATTCGGTGTATTGCCGGCCAATGGCCAGCGTTTGCTGGTGGAGTTCGTCTCCGCCAATCCAACCGGTCCGCTGCACGTCGGGCACGGCCGGCAGGCGGCGTTGGGCGACGCGATCTGTAATCTGGCCGCAACCCAGGGCTGGGAGGTCTACCGCGAGTTCTACTACAACGATGCCGGTGTGCAGATTGCCACGCTGGCCCAAAGCACGCAGTTGCGCGCCCAGGGTCACAAGCCCGGCGATGCGTTGTGGCCCGAGGTCGCCTACAACGGCGACTACATCGCCGATATAGCGGCTGACTTTCAGGCGCGCAAGACCGTGCATGCCGACGACCGGGAAACCACGGGCAGCGGCGACATTACCGATATCGACGCGATCCGCGAATTTGCCGTCGCCTATCTGCGCCATGAGCAGGACCTCGACCTGAAGGCGTTTGCGGTGCGCTTCGACAACTTTTACCTGGAGTCGAGCCTGTACAGCAGCGGCAAGGTCGTACAGGCGGTTCAGCGGCTGCAGGATGCCGGCAAGACCTACGAATTGGACGGCGCCTTGTGGTTGCGCTCGACCGACTACGGTGACGACAAGGACCGGGTGATGCGCAAGGGCGACGGCAGCTTCACCTATTTCGTGCCGGATGTGGCCTATCACATCACCAAATGGGAACGTGGTTTCTCGCGCGTGGTCAACATCCAGGGCACCGACCACCACGGCACGATCGCGCGGGTACGCGCCGGGCTGCAGGCGGTCGACATCGGGATTCCGGCCGGTTATCCCGACTATGTGCTGCACACCATGGTGCGGGTCATGCGCGGCGGTGTCGAGGTCAAGATCTCCAAGCGATCCGGCAGTTATGTCACGCTGCGCGACTTGATCGAGTGGACCAGCAAGGATGCGGTGCGCTTTTTCCTGCTCAGCCGCAAGCCCGACACCGAATACGTCTTCGATGTGGACCTGGCGTTGGCGCAGAACAACGACAACCCGGTTTATTACGTGCAATATGCCCATGCCCGGATCTGTTCGGTGCTCGCCGCCTGGGGTGGCGAGGTCGATAGCTTGGTCGGCGTTGACCTCAGTGCGTTGACCAGCGAGGCGGCCACCGGGATGATGTTGCTGCTGGCGCGGTATCCTGACATGTTGACGGCGGCAGCGCGCGACTTCGCGCCGCACGACGTAAGCTTTTACCTGCGCGAACTGGCGGCGCAGTACCACAGCTATTACGATGCCGAGCGCATCCTGGTCGAGGACGCGTCGGTACGGCAGGCTCGGCTGGCTCTGGTGGCGGCCACCGCCCAGGTGCTGCGCAACGGCCTTGCCTTGCTCGGTGTCAGCGCGCCGCGCAAAATGTGAGCAGAACCATGGAAGCAATCGACAGGCAAGGAATCGGGATGAAGCAACTACGAGTGCAGCAGTGGGGTGGGACGATACTGGGCCTGATCATCGGAGTCGTGATCGGTCTGGGCGTCGCCCTGGCCGTCGCGGTTTACGTCACCAAGGTGCCGGTGCCCTTTCTGACCAAGGGGCCGAGCCGATCGGTCGACCAGGATGCGGCCGAACAGCGCCGTAACAAGGACTGGGATCCGAACGCGCCGCTGTACGGCAAGAATCCGGCCCGCGCAGCGGTGCCTGCGGTGCCCGCGGTACCGGCCACGGGTGAGGCGCCCGATTACAAGGGCGTGCCGCCGGCGGTCGCCGGCATTCCGACGCCCGCGCCAGCTGCCGAGCGCGGGGCTGCCGCCAACCCGCCGGCCGTGGCTGCGCCGTCGGCAGATCCGCTCGGAGATCTGGCGAAGTCGCGTGCCGCTGGCGGCAACTCGACGGCGGATCCGTTTGCGTATTTCGTGCAGGTGGGCGCGTATCGCACGGCCAATGACGCCGAAGGCCAGCGCGCCCGGCTTTCCCTGGGCGGTATCGAGGCTCGAGTGTCCGAGCGTGAGCAATCGGGCCGTACGCTGTATCGGGTGCGGGTGCGCCCGTTCGACAAGCGCGAAGATGCCGACCTGACCCGGCAAAAGCTCGAAGGCCTGGGCATGGAGGCGGCGCTGGTGCGGGTGCAGCGTTGAACTTTCGCTACCAGGCAGCGTCCCACCGCCATAACAATCTGCCTGTCACCGCGTTGTTGCATGCGCGGGACGGGCGTCACAGGAGAGTTGATCCATGAAACGTCGTGATTTTTCTGTTTGCGCTCTGACAGCGGCCCTGGCCGGATCGGTCGTGTTGTCTCCGGCCCAGGCCCAGGCTCGCAAACCGGAGGCGGGCCGGGAATACCTCAAACTTGCGCGCCAGGTACCGGTCGAGGCGTCTTCCGGCAAGATCGAGGTGGTCGAATTCTTCTGGTACAGCTGTCCGCATTGCAATGCCTTCGAGCCGTCGCTCGAGGCCTGGAGCAAGAGTCTGCCGGCCGATGTCGTGTTGCGTCGGATTCCCGTCGGGTTCCGGGACAACTTCGTGCCGCAGCAGCGGCTGTTTTTCGCCTTGCAATCCATGGGCCTGCTCGACAAGCTGCATGCCAAGGTGTTCACGGCCATCCATGTCGATCGGACGGACCTCTCGCGTGGCGATGCGATTGCCAGCTGGGTGGCCCAACAGGGCGTGGATCGCGCCAAGTTCATAGCCGCTTTCGACTCCGCCGAGATCGGCAAGCTGGTGAGCCAGGCAACCGCGTTGCAGGATGCCTACAGCGTCGCCGGCGTTCCGGCCCTCGGAGTGGCCGGACGCTACTACACCGATGGCGCGATCTCCGGCTCCATGGCGCGGGTGTTGCAGATCGTCGACTACCTCGTGGCCGACGTGCGCGCCGGCAAATGACGGCCGGCCGGCACTGAGCGCCGCCATGGGCTGGCGCCAGCCGGCAGCGGCACAGGAGCTGGATTGAAGGTGTTTGTCGCCCCGCGGTGTATTCGCCACGCCTTGGCGTATCGCCGCCTATACCGGGGGCTACAATGATTTCGCAGATTTGACTGCAAGATTCGTGCCTTTATGAAGTCCTCCATCTTTCCTTACACCTTGTTTCTGGCCGCCCTTTTACAGGGCGGCGCCGCGTGGGCTGAGCGGGCCGACCGGGACAAGCCGATGAATATCGAGTCGGATACCCTGCGTTACGACGACGCCAAGCAGACCAGCGTCTTCACCGGCAAGGTGGTGATGACCAAGGGAACGATGTTGATCCGCGGGGCACGCATGGATGTGCGCCAGGACACCAGTGGCAACCAGTTCGGCGTTGTGACGGCCGAGCCCGGCAAGCTGGCTTTTTTCCGGCAAAAGCGCGATACCCGTGGCGACACGCCCGATGAATTCATGGAAGGCGAAGCCGAACTGATCGAATACGACGGCAAGGCCGATACCGTGACCTTCACGCGGCGTTCCATCTTGCGTCGTTATGTCGGCTCCACCCTCAATGACGAGATCACCGGTCAGGTGATCGTCTACAACAACACCACCAGCGTAATGACGGTTGATGGCGGGCCAGCAACCGCCGGCGACGGTGCCCGCAGCGGCCGGGTGCGGGCCGTACTGACGCCGCGCAAAGACGACGGCGCCGCAGCGCCCAAGACACCCACACCAACGGCACCATTGCGCAGGTCCCAGACGCTGGGGGGCGACAAAAAGTGAGCGACGCCGAAGCAGGCACCACGGCGACCCCGATGGCCGACGTGGCGCGGCAAAGTGGCGCGCCGGTCTCACGTGTGCGTCTGGAGGCGCATCACCTGCAGAAGTCGTATGGCAGCCGCATGGTTGTCAAGGACATCTCGCTGTCTGTCGGCGAAGGCGAGGTCGTTGGCCTGCTATCCCAATGGCGCGGGCAAGACCACATCGTTTTATATCCTGGTGGGACTGGTGCGCGCCAGCGCTGGCGACATCACCATCGATGGCCGCTCGGTGGCCAACTTGCCGATCCACAGACGCGCGCGACTGGGTTTGAGCTACCTGCCACAGGAGGCTTCGATCTTTCGCAAGCTCAGCGTCGAAGACAACGTGCGTGCAGTGCTCGAACTGCAGACCGATGCTTCGGGCCGTTCGCTCACGACGGTGCAGGTGGATGAACGCCTGGGCAATCTGTTGCAGGATCTGCGCGTCGAACATCTGCGCAAGTCGCCGGCCCTGGCGTTGTCGGGCGGCGAGCGGCGCCGCGTGGAAATTGCCCGCGCGCTGGCGACACAGCCGCGGTTCATCCTGCTCGACGAACCTTTTGCCGGTATCGACCCGATCGCGGTGATCGAGATCCAGCGCATCATCAGTTTCCTGAAGTCGCGTGGCATCGGCGTGCTGATCACCGACCACAACGTACGCGAGACCCTGGGCATCTGCGACCACGCCTACATCATCAGCGATGGCCATGTGCTGGCGCAGGGTACGCCGGAACAGATTGTCGACAACGCCGAGGTGCGACGGGTTTACCTGGGCGAGCACTTCAAGATGTAGATGAAGCCCGGTCTCTCGCTTCGCATATCGCAGCATCTGGCGCTTACGCCGCAACTGCAGCAGTCGATCCGCCTGCTTCAGCTATCGACCCTGGAACTGAGTCAGGAAGTCAGCCAGATGCTGGACGACAACCCTTTCCTGGAATTGTCCGAGGACGTGCCGGCACGCGAGGAATTTGGTCTGGACGCCAGTGACACGCCGGTACCGCAAGCCGAACGCGAGGCCGAACTCGCGCCGATGAGTGCCGCACAGGACTATGTATCGGTGGCCGATGCACCCTCCAATGACGACAACGCGACGCCGTTGTCGGCCGAAGATGGCCAGAGCTGGGAAGGTGACGGCACGCAGGAATTTGCCCCCGACGATGGTGAGTGGGGTGGCGACGCGAAGGCCCACGGCAACAACCTGGGGACCGAGGACGATGTCGACGCCGGGGAGCTGGCCCGTACCCAGGAGACGTTGCAGGCCCATCTGCATGCCCAGGCGCTGACCACCCGACTGGGCGACGAGGACCGGATTGCGCTGCGCTTTCTGATCGAGTCGCTCAACGAGGACGGTTATCTTGAAGACACGCTGGAACAGCTCGCTGCCGGACTGGCGCCTGCTGACGAGGAGGAGATGGACCAGCTGCAGCACCACTTTCGGGTGGCGCTGAGTACCCTGCAGGGCTTTGAGCCGGTCGGGGTGGGCGCCAGCGACCTGGGCGAATGCCTGCGTCTGCAATTGCGTGTCATGCAGCGAGCGATGCCGGTGGACAACCCGCGACAGAACGTACTCGCAGTGGCGGTACGTATCTGCGCGCAGCCCATGGATCTGTTGGCGCGACGCGACGTGCGCCGCCTGTCGCAAGTGTGTGCTGCCAGCGACGCCATGATCAAGGAGGCGATCGCACTGATCGGCCGGCTCGAACCCAAGCCGGGCCGGCGCTTCGTCAACGTCGAGCGCAATATCGTCATACCCGATGTGCTCGTGGTACAGGTCGGACGGGGCGCCAACATCCGGTTCCGGGCCCAGATCAATCCGCAGGTCATGCCACGCCTGCGCGTGCACGACATCTATGCCAACGCCTTGCGTCAGCACCGTGGCAATGGCAGTGACGCGTCCAACTATGCAGCGCTGCAACAACGGTTGCAGGAGGCACGCTGGTTCATCAAGAACATCCAGCAGCGGTTCGACACCATCTTGCGGGTGAGCACGGCCATCGTCGAGCGGCAGAAGAACTTCTTCCTGCATGGCGTACTGGCAATGCGGCCGCTGGTGTTGCGCGAGATCGCCG
>JBKJRR010000320.1:0-5663 GCA_046594635.1 Burkholderiaceae bacterium | reverse complement strand
TTTGGCTGGGCCCATGACGACCCGGTGGCGCCCGCCAGTCATGCCCGCGAGGTCGAAGCCGCTCTGGCGGCACGCGGCTTGCGCTACAGGCTCGAATGGCATGCCGGCGCGCACCATGGTTTTACGTTCCCCGAGCGGTTTTGTTACCAGAAAGAAGCGGCGGAGCGCGTCTGGTCGCGCCTTTTCGACCTGTTTCGCCGCACCCTCGATGCGGGTCCATCGACATATGAAGAGGAAGAGGCAAGTCTATGAAACGTTTGGTCATGGTGGGATGTGGCGGCTTTTCGCGTCGGTACCACATGCAAACGCTGCTGGCAGACACGCAAACTAAGATCGTCGGCATATTCGATCCGCATCCGGCCCCTCAGGTGCATGAGATCGTCAGCCAGACTGGTGCCTTGCTGGTTGAACGCCTGGACCAGTTGCCTGAGGCCGACGCCGCGCTGGTCACCACGCCCCATGCGCTGCACGCGCAGCACATCGGCTATACGCTCGAACGTGGCTGGGCCACGCTGGTGGACAAACCCTTCGTGATGGACCTGGCCGACGGGCGACGGCTGGTGCAGGCTGCACGCGAACGCGGCCTGATCAATGCCGTCGGCTTCAATCGCCGCCTCGACCGGGGCTGCCGCCGCGCCAGGGAGGTGATCGCCTCCGGCGCGCTCGGGGCGGTGCGGCTGGTGCAGACGGTGCAACTGGGTTATGAGGCTGGCGGCTGGTTCCTGCAGCCCGAACTCGGTGGTGGTGGCGCCTTCACCGGGCGCGCCACCCACATGGCGGACATTGTGCCCTGGATGCTGCAGAAGCGCCCAACCCGGGTGCACAGCCGGCTTCGCCCGGGGCCTGCGGGGCGGGTCGACAGGGGCGGTTTCATCGACCTGGGATTCGCCGATCTCGAGTGCCAGATGATCTGTATCGACCAGGGTCTGCACATGTGGGACGAGATCCGGATCTTCGGTGAAACTGGTTTGATCGAGATGCGTCGTCCGCTGGACCTGGGTACCGGGTGGACCATGTCCTGGACAACGGCCGACGGCAGCTTGCGCGAGAGCGTGGCAGCGGACGCGGGAACCGGCTGGATCACTACCGATTTCCTGAGCGCGCTGCAACGGGGCACACCCGTCGCCTGCACCTTTGCCGACGCCTTGCTGTCGGTCGAGATCATCCAGGCGGCGTTTGCCTCCGCCGCATCGCAGCAGTCCAACGACGCGCACGGCGTACCGCTGAACGCCGTATGACCGCAAAAGCCTGAGCGCCGGCCCGGTTTGCCGCGCGTCTTGCATGGAAAAAGTCGAACTTGATTGCGGTCGCCTGCGACAAGGCGGCAGACCAGGCGTAAAGTATTGACGGATCTTTTTCGACCAACAAAAAGCAGGAGACAACATGAATCACGGAATCACACGCAGGAATTTGTCGTTGGGCACAGTGACGGCTGGCGCCTTGGGCTCGCTGGCATGGGCTCCTTCGGCCTGGACGCAGACTGTTAAACAGACCCCATTCACGATCGTCATCAACAGTTCGCCCTGGTTCGATGGTTTTCGCAAGGTGGTCGAGGCCTATGAGGCCGAGTCCGGCAACAAGGTCAATCTGGACGTGAACCCGTTTGCCGGCAGCCTGGAGAAGCAGCGCGCCTCGGTACGCGCCAAGGACGGATTGTTCGACCTATGCATCATGAACGGCCTGTACTACCAGGAGTTCTACCACGGCGGCTTTCTGACCCCCCTGAACGACATCGACCCCGCCTTCAAGCTCGATCAGCAGATGATCCGTTACGACAATACCGTCTACTGGAACGAAGCCACCAAGACGCACGACCCGTCCGGCAAGCTGATGTCGGTGCCGGTCAACGGCAACATTCCCTTGTTGCTGTACCGCGCCGATCTGTACGAGGAATACAAACTCAAGGTGCCAGAAACCTGGGAAGAACTGCTCGCCAACGCGAAGAAGTTGCACAATCCGCCCAAGATCTACGGCATCGTGCAGCGCGGCGCGCGCGGTGCGCCGAACGACGTTTCCTACGACTGGTGGCCCTACCTTTACAGCTTCAATGGCAGCCTGTTCCGCGACGAGGCCAAAGGCGACTACACCATTTCCATCAACAGCCCCGAAGCCAAGGCGGCACTCGATTTCTACATCCGCATGGCCAAGGAGGCCGGGCATCCACAGACCGGTGGACTGGCCCAGGCGCAGATCATCCAGAACCTGGCCACCGGCAAGGCGGCGCACGCCATGCTGGTGATTGCTGCCTGGTCGCAGATGGACGATCCCAACAAATCGGCGGTGGTCGGAAAACTCAATGCGGCCAAGGCGCCACGTTCGGCCAACGGCAAGTCGGCGCCCGTGCTCGGTCACTGGTTGGGCGGCATTCCCAAGAACGTCCCCAAGGCCCGCCAGACTGCGGCGTTGGCTTTTCTGAACTGGTTCCAGACGCGCGGGGCGCAGGTCAAATACCTGCAGTCGGGCGCGCCTCCGGTGCGCCAGGACGTGTTGGCCGACCCGTCGTTTGCCAGCGATCCGAAGTACCGCTGGATGAAGGCCATGGCCGACAGTTCGGCAGTTACCCGCCAGATGTGGACCGTGCCTGAAGGCTCCCAGATTGGCGACGTGCTCGAGCTGCGCCTGAACCAGGCCGTCATTGGCGAACTGACCACGGCGCGCGCGCTGAACATGATTGCCGACGAGACACATGCCATCATGGTGCGCGGCGGCTACAAGACCGGCAAGATCACCCCGTTGGCATGAGCCGCCGGGCCGCTCCCAAGGCGAATGCCGCAGTGCGTAGCACGAAGGCAACCCCGTGAGCCGCCGGGCCGCTCCCAAGGCAAATGCCGCAGTGCGCAGCACGCAGGGCACCCAGTGAGCCGCCGGGCCGCTCCGGTCCCAGAGTCGGTCTGGCGCAATCTGGCGTTGACGCCGTCTCTGATGGTTTTCATGCTGCTGTCCCTGCTGCCTGTGGC
This sequence comes from Burkholderiaceae bacterium, assembly GCA_046594635.1. GTDB lineage: Bacteria > Pseudomonadota > Gammaproteobacteria > Burkholderiales > Burkholderiaceae_C > CAISIP01. The sequence continues at coordinate 2,706 of JBKJRR010000320.1, read as the reverse complement.
GAACCTTGTCGCCATGAGCATGCACGAGATCCGCTGGGAGGGTGGAAGCTCGACCTGGGAGTTTATCGGCGCGGCCCATTACTTGCGGCTCGGCAGCGACACCTTGCTGCACAAGGGTGTGTACAACACTTTGGTGTTCTCCGTGGTGGGAGTGAGTCTGCAGGTCCTGATCGGCTTCATGCTGGCCTGGGCCGTGAGCCGCATAGCGCGGGGACGGGTGTTGTACCGCACGATTTTCATCCTGCCCATCCTGGTGCCCGGCATCCTGATCGGGGCCATCTGGAAGCTGATGCTCAATTACGACTTCGGTCTGGCCAACGGCTTGATCGGTGTCTTCGGCTTTCTGCCAGTCGACTGGCTTGGCACCGCCAACCTGGCGCTGCCATCCGTCATCTTGGTGGACATCTGGCACTGGACGCCGTTCTGTTTTCTGCTGCTGCTCGCTGGTTTCGAGTCGCTGCCACAAGAGTTGCATGAAGCGGCCCTGGTCGATGGCGCCAACGCCTGGACTGAACTGCGCTTTGTGTATTTGCCCATCATGATGCCGGTGATCGCGGTGACCTTCCTGTTCCGCTTCATGACCTCGCTCAAGGTGTTCGACGAGATCTATCTGCTCACGGGAGGCGGTCCCGGATCGTCCACCGAGGTCGTCAGCTACACCATCTACCGCACGTTCTTCACGCAGGACCAGATGGGTTATGGCTCGGCCATGTCGGTTGCGGTGCTGTTTGTCATCGCCATATTGCTGGTGTTGGGTTTTGGCCTGTCACGTTTCCGAAGGGGTGCGGCGTGAAACTGCGGTTGTCTGAACATTTGCGCGTCGAGCACATCCTGCTCGTGCTGGTCGCGTGTTTTGTGCTGGTGCCTTTCATCTGGATCATTGCCGCCGGCTTCAAGACCCAGATTTCGTTGCTGCAAGGCGAGATTTTTTTCACGCCCAACCTGTCCAGTTACCGGGAGGTACTGTTTTCCAAGACCACCGAGTTTTTCGCCAACTCCTTCAACAGCCTGGTCATCGCCACCGCCAGCACCCTGGTGATCGTTTTTGCGGCGACGCTGGGTGGTTACGCGATGGAGCGCATGGAAACACCGCGCTGGATGGTTCATACGCTACTTGGCTGGTCTGTGGTTTTCCACATGGTGCCACCGATCACACTGGTGGCGGCCTGGTTTCCCTTGTACCGCCAGTTTCACCTGGACAACACATACACCGGCATGATCTTCGCCCACATGGCGCTGCATTTGCCGATGGCGCTGTGGCTGATGAGCAGCTTCATTCGCGAGGTACCGATCGAACTGGAAGAGGCGGCGCGTATCGACGGATGCTCCACGCCCTACATGCTGTGGAAAATCATCGTGCCGCTGATCGCACCCGGTCTTGCGGCCACCGCCATCCTGATGTTCATCTTCAGCTGGAACGAATTTGCCGTGGCCCTGAACATGACCGCCAAGCAGACCGCCACGGTGCCGGTGGCGATTGCCAAGTTCGCACAGAGTTACGAAATCAAATACGGAGAAATGGCGGCTACTGCAGCGCTGGCGCTGATTCCCGCGTTGCTGTTCCTGCTCATGGGCCAGCGTTACATCGTCAAGGGCCTGACCACCGGAGCGATCAAATAAGATGCCGCAGCTGTTTGGAAACCACCTGAGCAAGACCGAGCTGATGCGTCGCATCGGTGACCTGCGCCAAGTCGTCGGGGTCGAGCTGTACGAGTTGCACGATGGCCCGCAGCGCGGTCTGCGCGTGCTGGAGTTCAAGACCGGAAGCGGCCTGTGTTTCACGGTGCTGGTCGATCGCAGCATGGACTTCGGGCGCTTCGACTACAAAGGCACGCCGTTCGCCTGGCAGTCGGGCACCGGGTTTCGCCACCCCAGTTTGATCGACGCGGCGGGCGAAGGCGGCAATGGTTTCATGCGCGGCTTCTCGGGCTTGCTTTGCACCTGCGGGCTGGACCACATCCGCCAGCCCGATCGCGGCAGTGCGGACCATTTCGATCTGCCCCTGCGCGCGGAAATCAATTATCCGATGCACGGACGTGGTGCCCTGCAACCGGCGCAGCTGGGCGGGTATGGCCTGCGCTGGGACGGTGATGACGCCGTCTTGTGGTGCGAGGGAACGGTGCACCAGGTCCAGGTCATGGGAGAACACCTGTCGCTGACCCGGCGCATTGAGGTCGCAGTGGGCGGATCGCAGGTGCACTTTACCGATACGGTCCGCAACCATGGCTTTGCCCGCACGCCGCATATGCTGCTGTACCACATCAACCTGGGCTGGCCGCTGCTGGACGAGGGCGCACGTTTCTCGGCGCCCATCACCGCCACGCTGGCCGCCAACATGCCTCGCGACGTGCAGCAGGCGGATTACCGCGTGCAGTCGCCGCCGCAGCCACGCTTCGTGCAACAGGTGTTTGACCACGCGTTCAAGGCCGACGCCGCGGACCGTGTGCCCACTGCGCTGGTGAACGATCGCCTGGCGCTGGGTTTCACCTACGAATTCGAAGCCAGCGCCTTTCGCTGCCTTCAGCAGTGGCAAGCCCTGGGCGAAGGCACTTACGGTTTTGGCATCGAACCGGCCACTTCGCACTGGGGTTCGCGCGCGGACGCCCAAAGCAGCGGCGAGGTGATTGAGCTTGCGCATGATGAAACCCGAACTTACCGCAGCATCCTGTCGGTGCTCGATGGTGCGCCAGCGATCGCGGCGCATGA
>JBKJRR010000212.1:0-6982 GCA_046594635.1 Burkholderiaceae bacterium | reverse complement strand
GCGAAGAGAAGCGCATGGTCGTGATCCTGTCCGAAGCGGCCCAACAGGACTGGCTGGATGCGCCCGCGCACCAGGCCATGCAACTGCTGCAACCCTACCCCGCTGACCGTCTGCTGGCCGAGAACTGAGCGGCGACAAAACAACTGCCCGAAAACCCATGCGCCGGCTCGGGCCAGGCACGTGGTCGGCCATAATGGCGACATGGAACCCGCAACCGAATTGCAACCCACGCCGGAACCTGCGAAGCCGACGGCTTTCGATCCGGACAGCACCCAGACTTTCCAGGCCCGAATGCCGGCGGCCCCAGTCTGGTTTTCGTCAATGGTGGCGGGAAACAGCCGTGAAAAGAGCCGATTGCGAGTAGAAATGGCGCGGATCCGGGGCGCCGTGCCGCTGCTGATGAAACAACGCAATGGCGGAACCTGGACACCGGAGGACCGCATGCAGTTGCGTCTGATGCTGCGCTCGATGTCCTCCGTCAGCCCCTACCTGCTGATTTGGGCGGTTCCCGGATCCATGCTGATACTGCCATTTCTGGCCTGGCACCTGGACACCCGCCGCAAGCGCCGCTCCCGCCGCAAGGCCGTTGGATAACGTGATTGCGCTGTGTCCGGTTCGCTGAAATTGCTTTACAGTTGAATTATTCTTTTCTAAAGCTCGGGTAATCCTCTATTGCCGCTTTGCGGCGCCTGGTTACCATGAGACGGTCTACGTCGGCCCCCCAAGGTCGCACGCCACCACTTCCCATGGAGATTCGCATGACCTCACGTCGTTTGGTACTCACGCGCAGCGCCGCACTGGTAGCGGCCGCATCCTCCGGACTGTTGTTGCCTGGCCTGTCAGCTGCCCAGGGCAACAAGATCCGCGTCGGCCTGATGCTGCCGTACACCGGCACCTTTGCGCAGCTCGGCGTGGCGATCGAAAACGGCTTTCGCCTGGCGATCGACGAACAAGGCGGCAAGCTGGGCGGGCGCGACATCGAATTTTTCAAGGTCGACGACGAGTCCGATCCACCCAAGGGTGTCGAGAACGCCAACAAGCTGGTGCTGCGCGACAAGGTCGATGTGCTGGTCGGCACCGTGCACTCCGGCGTGCAGATGGGTATCCAGAAGGTGGCGCGCGATACCGGCGTGCTGAGCATCATTCCCAACGCCGGCGTGCTCGCCGCCACCGGCCCGCTGTGTGCGCCCAATGTGTTCCGGGCCTCGTTCAGCAATTCGCAGCCCACACGCGCGCTGGGTGCGCCGATGGTGGCCAGGGGCCACAAGAAGGCGGTCTGGATCACCTGGAAATACGCGGCGGGTGACGAGGCCTTCCTGGGCTTCAAGGAAGGTTTCCTCAAGGCCGGCGGCACCATCATCAAGGAAATTTCCGTTCCGTTCCCGAACGTCGAGTTCCAGGCCCAGCTGACCGAGATCGCAGCGCTGAACCCGGACGCGGTGGCCTGTTTCTTTGCCGGTGGCGGCGCGGTCAAGTTCATGAAGGACTACGCCGCAGCCGGCCTCAAGGGAAAAATTCCGTTGTATGGCTCGGGCTTCCTGACCGAGGGCGTCATCGAGGCCGCCGGTGCCGCCGCCGATGGCGTCGTCACGACGATGCATTACGCCGACGGTCTGGACAATCCGCGCAACAAGGCTTTCCGCCTGGCCTATGCCAAGAACTTCAAGCTCCAGCCTGACGTCTACGCGGTGCAGGGCTATGACTCCGGCCAGTTGCTGATTGCCGGGGCCAACGCCGTCAAGGGTGACCTGTCCAACAAGAAGGCGCTGTACGCGGCCATGGAAAGCGCCAATATCGACAGCCCGCGCGGAAAGTGGAAAATGAGCAAGCAGCACAACCCGATCCAGGACATCTACCTGCGCCAGGTGGTCAATGGCGAGAACAAGGTGCTGAGCGTGGCAGCCAAGCAACTCGACGACTCCGGCGTAGGATGCAAAATGGGCTGATGCGCCGTCCAGGTGTCCACACGGGAGGGTCGACCTCCCGTTTTTTTTGCTGACCTGACCCATGGATTTCCCGACTTTCCTGATCCAGCTACTCAACAGCGTGCAGTACGGCCTGTTGCTGTTCATGCTGGCTGCCGGCCTTACGCTGATCTTCGGCATCATGGGCGTGGTGAATCTGGCGCACGGCAGCTTTTACATGCTGGGTGCCTACCTCGCCTACGCCATCGCTGGCTTGTCGGGAAGCCTGACGGTGGCGATTCTGGGTGGCACGTCGCTGGCCGTGCTTTTTGGCCTGGTGCTCGAACGCCTGCTGTTCCGGTTCTTCTACCAGCGTGATCACCTCGACCAGGTGCTGCTCACCTTCGGGCTGATCTACATCTTCGAAGAAATGCGCTCACTGTTGTGGGGCGACGATGTGCATGGCGTCAAGATTCCCGAACTGCTGCGTTTTTCGATCCCGTTGACCGAAAACCTGTCGTATCCGGTCTACCGGCTGTTCATTGCCGGCCTTTGCATTGCGCTTGCCATCGGCCTGTACCTGCTCATCAACAAGACGCGGCTGGGCATGAAGATCCGCGCCGGCGCATTCAACCGCGACATGGCCGAAGCCCTGGGCGTGAACATCCGGCGTATCCATGCTGTAGTGTTTGCGCTGGGCGTCGGGCTCGCAGCATTTGCCGGCATCATTGCCGCGCCCATTTCCAGCGTCTACCCGAACATGGGCTCGCAGGTGCTGATCATGTGTTTTGTGGTCGTCGTGATCGGTGGCATCGGCTCGGTTCGTGGCGCGCTCATCTCCGCGCTGCTGGTGGGCCTGGTGGACACCTTCGGCAAGGTGCTGCTGCCCCAGGTCTCTGGCATGCTGGTCTACATGCTGATGGCCGCGGTGCTGCTGTGGAAACCCGAAGGGCTGTTCAAATCATGAGCGCGCCGCGATCCAACCTCGAAGTCCTGCCACGCGGCGTCCAAGTGGTGTTGTGGCTGGGCCTGCTGGCCTTGCTGGTGTTCCCGTTCGTCGGCACCGAGTTCTATACCCAGATGGTCACGCGCATGATGATCATGGCGATTTTTGCGATGAGCCTGGACCTGCTGCAAGGTGTGACCGGACTTGTGTCGCTGGGCCATGCCGCGTATTTTGGCCTGGCCGGATATGCGCTGGCATTTCTGACGCCGCAGACCGAAACCATCAGCCTGTGGTGGAGTCTGCCGCTGTCGGTACTGGCGTCCGGCGCCGCGGCGCTGGTGATCGGCTTTTTTGTCGTGCGCACCCACGGCATCTACTTCATCATGGTGACGATGGCATTCGCCCAGATGGTGTACTTCGTGTTTTTCGACAACCGTGCGCTGGGTGGCTCGGATGGCCTGTATATCTATTTCAAGCCCACTGTACAGATCGGCGGCTTCACACTGTTCGATCTCAACAACAGGGTCACGATGTACTACTTTACGCTGGCGCTGGTGCTGCTGGTCTACGTGTTTCTGCGTCGCCTTTTGTGGAGTCCGTTCGGCCGCGCGCTGGCCGGCATCCGCGTAAACGAACACCGCATGCGCGCAATGGGCTTCGGCACCTTCGGCTACAAACTCAGCGCCTTCACGCTGGCCGGCGCCCTGGCCGGCCTGGGCGGCTTCCTGTGGGGTGTGCAGACCGAATACATCAACCCGGAGCTGATGGGTTTTCACACCAGTGCACACGCCATCATGATGGTGATCCTGGGCGGCATGGGCAACTTTGCCGGTGCCATCGTCGGTGCGTTCACGTTCGAATATGTCTTGCATGTGTTCAAGGACCTGCCTCATGTCGGCGAAGTGCACCTGGGCAAGCACTGGCAACTCTGGATGGGCAGCTTCATCGTGCTGGTGGTCGCCTTTGCGCCCCGCGGCGTGCTGGGCATCGTGCAGTTGCTGACCGCAGGTCGCCGTGCCAAGAAAGCCAAGTCCGATGTCTGACGTGCTGCTCAGCGCCAAAAACCTGACCAAACGCTTCGGCGGCCTGGCGGCGGTCGACGACGTGTCGATCGAACTGCGACGCGACCATATCCATGCGGTCATCGGCCCCAATGGCGCGGGCAAATCGACCCTGACCCATCTGTTGTCGGGCGACCTGCCGGCGACCTCGGGCCGCGTCGTCGTCGGTGGTCAGGACGTAACCGGCTGGACCCCGGAAAAAATCTCGCGCCAGGGTTTGGGACGCAGCTACCAGAAGACCAACATCTTTTTGCCGTTCAGCGTCTGGGACAACGTATTTCTGGCCGCCCAGTCGCGCGACCCACAGCAACCCTGGAACCCGCTGCGCTGGTTGCGAAGGGCTTCTCGTTCCGCCGGTGCGAAACGGCGCTGCAGCGCGGCGATCGAACAGGCCGGCCTGCAGAACCGGCGCGATGCCATCGCCGCCACGATCAGTCACGGCGAACAACGCCAGCTCGAGATCGCCATGACACTGGCCACCGAGCCACGTGTCCTGCTGCTGGACGAGCCGCTGGCTGGCATGGGTACCAGCGAAGCGGAGAACATGGTCGCCCTGCTGCTGCGCATCAAGCCGGAACACGCCATCTTGCTGGTCGAACACGACATGGACGCGGTGTTCACACTGGCGGACGAACTCACCGTCATGGTCAATGGCCAGGTCATTGCCACCGGCACGCCGGCGCAGATCCGGGCTGACGCCAATGTCCAGGCCGCCTATCTGGGCGAGGAGCACTGAGCCATGCCCGACACCTTGATACAGGCCCGGGACCTGAACAGCTATTACGGCGCCAGTCACATCCTGCGCGGCATCGACTTCACCGTCGCCCGTGGCGAAACCATCGGTCTGATGGGTCGCAACGGCATGGGCAAGAGCACCTTGCTCAAGAGCATCATGGGTCTGGTCAAACCGCGTGCGGGTTCGGTACATGTAATGGGTCGCAATATGACCGGCGGCGCGCCCTACGAAATCGCCATGATGGGAATTGCCTATGTGCCCGAGGGGCGCGGCATCTTCGGCAACCTCAGCGTCGTCGAGAATCTGCAGATGGCGGCACGCGCGGGCAACACCGATGCCTCGCGTATACGCGCCAAGGCCGGCCATGACTGGCACTACGACCGGGTGCTCGACACCTTCCCGCGCCTCAAGGAGCGCCTGCGCCATGGTGGCCAGCAGCTCAGCGGCGGCGAGCAGCAGATGTTGACCATCGGACGGGCGTTGATGACCAACCCCGACGTGCTCATCCTGGACGAAGCGACCGAAGGCCTGGCCCCGCTGATCGCGCGCGAAATCTGGCGCATCTGCGCGCTGATCCGCGACAGTGGCATCAGCAGCGTGATCGTCGACAAGAACTGGAAACACGTCACCCAGATCACCGATCGCAACGTCATCCTGGTCAAGGGCGAAGTCGTGTTCGAAGGCAGTTCGCCAGAGTTGATCGCGCAACCGGAACTGCTGGAGCAGTATCTGGGAGTCTGAGCTGCCGGGCAGCTCACAAGGCTCAAGGTACCGCCGTGTATTGCGCGCAGCTAGCGGTCAGCGCTCCCAGCCATGCCTTGCGGCGAGCCTCCGGGGGGTACTAGAAAACCTGGGGCGGCCCGGCGTCTTCTCATGAACCTCAACCGTTGAGCGCCCGGAACAGCCGCCATTCGCCGGAAACGCCCTTGAGCGCATGTACGCCCCGGTCGGCAAAATCCAGCCCCGCCCCCGCAACCAGATCCTTCGTTGTGCTGGACACGATGACCTCGCCGGAATCCGCATGCGCCATGACCCTGGCGCCAATGTGCACCGCGACGCCGCTGATCTTGTCACCCGCGCTTTCGACCTCGCCCGTATGCAGACCGGCGCGCAGGTCTATGCCCAGGTCCCTGACCTCGCGGGTGATGGCCGACGCGCAGTGAATCGCTCGAGCCGGGCCGTCAAACACCGCGAACATGCCGTCGCCTGCCGTATCGACCAGCTCACCCCGATGCTGTTCGAGTTGCCGTTGGCCCACCGCATGAAACTGCTGCAGCAAAACAGCCCAGTCCCGGTCGCCCATGCGTTCGGCCAGCGCTGTCGAGCCCACGATGTCGGTGAACAGGACGGTGGCGAGCCACCGGTCACCGTGTCCCCGCACATCCGTCACAGCAGGGGCACTCGCAAAGCGGCAGACCGCGCTCAGGACCTCGTCTGCATCACCCGACGACAACACATGGTCGGCCCCTGGTAACTCCAGATAGGTGGCATCCGGAATATGGTCTGCCAGGTAACGCCCGTTGGCGCACGTCACGATGCGATCACCCCGGCGGTGCATGATCAATGTCGGTCGGCGGATCTGCGGCAGCACCGCCCTCACATCGATCTGGTCGTTGGCAACCATGAGCCGCTTGATGGCACTCGGTGAGGCGGTACGCCGCGCCGCCCGGGCAAAAAACTCGTAGGTCTGCGGCTCGTGCGACAGGCTGGGCGCAAATCCCAGCCCGGCCTGCGGCGTTCCCCAGGTGCGGTCCACTGCCTTCAGATGTTGCTCAAGCGTCGGGCTGAAGGGGTAGTCCGGCGCCCAGGTGAAGCGAGCCATGGTGCCGAACAGCACCAGACGTTCCACCAACTCGGGATAGGTTGCCGTGAACAACGCGGCCATCGCACCGCCTTCGGACTGGGCCAGCAGCACCGCCTTGCGCGAGCCGGCCGCCTCCATCACGGCGCGCACATCGTCCATGCGCTGTTCCAGCGTCGGCGCACCCTCGATGCTGTCGGACATGCCCTGGCCGCGCTTGTCGAACAGGATCACGCGAAAGGAACCGGCGAGTTGGCGCAGCATATCGACAAGCTGCGGCCACTCCCATGTGGTCTCCAGATGGGAGACGATGCCGGGAACGATGACCAGGTCCTGCGCGCCGGTGCCGAACACCTGGTAGGCGACGCTGACACCATGCGCATCGACATACCGTGTCCGGGGTATCGAAAGGGGATCCTGCATCGTCGCCACTGTACGCCGGCTGGCGCAACCGCAGTGACAGTTTCGGCTGTGCTGGTCGAGACATCTGTAAGAAGTCCGTCGCCGAGACGACCCAGTGGCCGGGCGCATCAC
>JBKJRR010000138.1:0-8201 GCA_046594635.1 Burkholderiaceae bacterium | reverse complement strand
ATGCAGACACCACAATGCGGAAATCAGCAACAGACGGGCCGCCGGCTGGCGGCGAGGCGGGACCACGGGTGCAGATTGCATGGCCCCGAGTATCCCATTTGCGATCATGCATTCGCCCGCTCGTGTATAACCGGGCGCTTGTGGCGCCTGCGACCTTTTGCCTATGAACATGCCCAACGTTGTCGATAATTTTTGTACCCAGCGCACATCTCCCTGGCGCGCACGCGGCTTGACGGCTGTCGTCTGGCTGCTGATGGCATTCCAGGTGGCTGGTGCCGGCACGTTGCAGTTGCAGGTGCAGGATGGCGCTGGCAAGCCCTTGACGGATGCAGTCGTATTTCTCGAATCACGCGAAGCCCGTGCACTGGCCAAGCCGCTGCAAGGCGCGGAAGTGGCGCAGATCGCCAAGCAGTTCGCTCCCACGGTGTTGGTCGTGACGGCCGGTACGGCGGTGACCTTCCCCAACCGCGACACGGTGCGCCACCATGTCTATTCGTTCTCACCCAACAAGACCTTCGAGCTCAAGCTGTACAGCGGCGTTCCGGCCAACCCGGTGGTTTTCGACAAGACCGGCATCGCGGTGCTGGGCTGCAATATCCATGACGCCATGACGGCCTGGGTTGTCGTGGTTGAGACCCCGTATTTCGGTCGCAGCAACGCTGGCGGCAGCGTGTCATTGGCCCAGGTCCCTCCCGGCAACTACCGGATGCGGGTCTGGCACCCGGCATTGCCGGTAGGCGCGCCAGCCGCCGACCAGGCGCTGGTTGTGACGGCGGCCGACCAGGTCGTCAACTATCGCCTTTCCGGCGTCAGCGGGCCATGAGCCGCCGGGCCGCCCCAAGGCGAATCGCGCAGTGCGCAGCACGGAGCGTTGTCAAATGAACGTTAACAAGCGTCTGTGGTGAAAATTCAGTGGCAACCCACACGCTGGGGCCTGTCGTCGCGCATTGTTGCGCTGTCTCTGCTGCTGTTGCTGCTGGTGCAGGCGGCGGTGTTCAGCGTGGTACGTATCAGTGTCGAGCAAAGTGCGCGTCGACAGGTGGCGCAGGAACTGCAGGTCGGCGAACGCGTCTGGCGCCGTCTGCTGGACCAAAATGCCCAGCAACTGCGTCAGGGCGCCGGCCTGCTGGCGGCCGACTTCGGTTTTCGTGCCGCCGTCAATTCCGGCGACATTGCGACCATCGCGTCGGCACTGGAAAACAACGGCGCGCGAATCGGCGCCACCATAACCGCGCTGGTGGACACGTCGATGGCGCTGCGCGCGGTCGGAGAGACCGGTGACGCGAACGACCTGAACCCGGTGCTGGGCGAACTGGTGGGGCCGTTGTCGCGCGATGCGAAGGGCAGCCAGGTTGCGGTGGTCGACAACATTCCGCACCAGTTCGTGATGGTTCCGATGAAGGCGCCGCTGCTGGTGGGTTACGTGTTGATGGGTTTTCCGATCAATCAAAAGCTGGTGGACGACATGCGTGCGATCTCCGACATGCATCTGGCCTTGATCAGCGACGGGAACGGCGTCAAGGGGCGCATCGTTGCCAGCACCCTGTCGCCGGAGGCGGTGCAGGCCTTGCAGCAGCGCCAGGGGGATGTCGTCGAATTGCCCGACCATGGGGATGTGCTGATCGCGCGCAATGTCAAGCTCGACACCGGGGCGATGCTCGGCGGTGTGCGCACCCTGCTGCTGCGTTCGCTCGATGACGTGCTGGCGCCGTTCCACCAGGCGCAGGTGGCGCTTGTGTGGATCACCGCGTTGGGCGTGTTGCTGTTCGGCATCGGCAGCGTATTCGTGGCCAGGCGTGTGACCACACCGCTGCGCGCGCTGGTGACCGCCACGCGCCGGCTGGGGCTGGGCCGGTACGACGTGCCGATGGAGCACATGGACCGCCAGGACGAGATTGGCGGCCTTGCCAAGGCTTTTGATCAGATGCGCATCGACATCGGCGCGCAGCAGGTCGAGATCCGCAAGCTGGCCTACTGGGACCGATTGACCGGTCTGCCCAATCGCGCACGCTTTCGCGAGGCGCTGCAGCACGAAATCGACAGCATGGGCGCGGTGGCCGAATTTGGCCACGGCACACTTGCGGTGGTGATGCTGGACATTGATCGCTTCAAGCATGTCAACGATGTGCTGGGTTACTCGTTCGGCGACCTGCTGCTGGACGCCGTGGCCAAGCGGCTGACCCAGCAGGATCTGCGGGCCGGCGACATGGTGGCCCGACTGGGCGGCGACGAGTTTGCTGTGCTGCTGACGCACAGTGATGCGACCGGTGCATTGGCCGTGGCACAGCGTATCGCCAAGTCGTTCGAGTTGCCGCTGGCGTTCGACGACCAGACTGTCGACCTGAGCGCCGGTATTGGCGTTGCCTGCTGGCCCTTGCATGCGGACGACGCCGACACCTTGCTGTCGCATGCCGAGGTCGCGATGTATGCGGCCAAGAGCAAGACCACGGGAATCCAGCTGTATGACCCGGCGCTGGACTCGTCCAGCGCACAGACCCTGTCGCTCCTGACCGAACTGCGCCATGCGATCGACCACGATGAATTGCGACTGTTCCTGCAACCCAAGATCCGCCTTGACGACAACAGCGTCGTCGCAGCCGAAGCGCTGGTGCGCTGGCAACATCCGGTGCGTGGTCTGGTACCGCCACTGGAGTTCATCCCGTTCGCCGAGCAGACCGGATTCGTGCGCCAGTTGACCTTGTGGATGTTCGACCGGGCGGCGGCCCTGAGCGTACGTTTGCGCGCGCAGGGATTGTCGCTGCGCCTGTCGGTCAACCTGTCCACCCGCGACATGCTGGATGTCGATCTGCCGGCGCGACTTGAGCAGATACTGCAGCGCCATGACGCACCGGCCGAGGCCTTTTGCCTGGAAATCACCGAAAGCGCGATCATGGACGAGCCGCAGCGCGCGCTGGCCACGCTCAACACCTTGTCGCGGCGCGGCTTTGGCCTGTCGATCGACGATTTCGGCACCGGTTATTCCTCGCTGGCCTACCTCAAGCGCTTGCCGGTGGACGAGCTCAAGATCGACAAGTCCTTTGTCATGAACATGCAGGAGGACGACGACGATGCCAAGATCGTGCGTTCGACGATTGACCTGGCCCACAATCTGGGCCTGACGGTGGTGGCCGAAGGTGTCGAGAACGGCATGATCCTGGACCAGTTGCGTGCCCTTGCCTGCGATGAAGCGCAGGGCTACCACATGTCCAGGCCCATGGCCGCCGATGAGTTTGCCCCCTGGTGCGAGCGTTGGAGCGCAGCGCAGACGCTGGCGGTATCCTGACTTTTACTGGACAACCCCCATGAATCAAGTGCGATTTGCGTTCTCGGAGTTCACAGCCTTGGTCAGCGGTGGCGCCAGTGGTATGGGCGCCCAGGTGGCGCGCCTGTTCGCAGCGTCCGGTGCCGATGTGGTGATCGTCGACGCCAATGCAGCGCTGGCGAACCAGGTCGCGCTGGAAATCGGCGCCACGGCGCTGGTCGGCGACGTCAGCGATTGCGCGTTCTGCGATGCGGCGGTGGCGCAGACTGTCGCCAGTACCGGGCGCCTGAACGCCGTGGTCAATGCTGCGGGCATCATTGCGCGCAAGACCGGCATCGATACGACGGACGATGAGTGGCAGCGGGCAATGGGCGTGAATGCCGGCGGCGTGTTCCATCTCAGTCGCGCGGCGGCGCGTCACATGCGGGGGCATGGTGGCGGGGCCGTGGTGAACTTCGGCAGCATCTGGGGCGAACTCGGCGGCAAGGGCGCACTCGCCTATGCGGCCAGCAAGGGTGCGGTGCAGCAGGTCACCCGCTGCTTCGCGCTGGAACTGGCGCGTGATGCGGTGCGTTTCAATTGTGTCTGCCCCGGCGAGGTCGATACGCCGATGCTGCGTGCGGCCGGGCGTGCAACGCCGTTGGATGATGCGCAGATGCAGGACATCGCCGAGCGAGTGGTGCCCATGGGCCGGCTCGCACGCCCTGAAGAGATTGCGCGGGTGGCGGTGTTTCTGTGCAGCGACGCGGCCAGCTACATGACCGGCGCCATGGTCTACGTCGACGGCGGCTACAGCACCCAGTAGCAGATTCGTGCTGGGGCACATCAGACGGCCTCAGCCCACTGAAAGGTTTCCACCCCATGCAATACCGTCCGCTCGGCCGTACCGGTCTGAAGGTGTCCTCGCTGGTGCTGGGTACTGACAACCTGGCCAATCCGACACCCGAGGCCGAGAGTCTGGCCATACTCGATGCGGCGGTGGACGGTGGCATCAATCTCATTGACACCAGCAACAGTTATGCCGGTGGCGAGGCCGAGCGGCTGATCGGTCGCTGGCTTCGGGCCCGCGGGCGGCGCGACGATGTGCTGATCGCGACCAAGGTTTTTTATCCGACCGGGAGCGGCATCAACGAGCGCGGGCTGAGCCGCAACCATCTCGTGAAGGCCTGCGAAGATTCCCTGCGCCGCCTGGGTACCGACTTCATCGACCTGTACCAGACGCATCGTCCCGATCCGGACACACCCCTGGAGGAAACACTGGCCGCGCTTGACCTGCTGCTGCGCCAGGGCAAAGTACGCTATATCGGCACCAGTACCTCGCCGGCCTGGCAAGTGGTGCAGGCACAGCACCTCAGTAGCCAGCTTGGTCTGAGCCATTTCGTGTCTGAGCAGTCGCCCTACAACCTGCTGGAGCGGCGCATCGAGAACGAACTGGTACCCGCCTGCCAGCGTTACGCACTGGCGCTCTTCACATGGTCGCCGATGGCCATGGGCATGCTGGCAGGTCGTTATGCTCCCGGCGATGCACCGGCCCAGGATAGTCGCGCAGCATTGCGAGGCGGAATTTATGCGGAGCGAGTGACTGAGCGCGGCATTGCGGTCGGAGCGCAGTTTGTGGCACTGGCCCGCGCACAGGGTCATGATCCGGCGCAACTGGCCTATCTGTGGGCCAAGGATCAGCCGGGCGTCACTGCACCCATCATTGGGCCGCGCACGCTCGCACAACTGCAGCAGGCCCTGCCAGTGGGAGACATGGCGCTTGCCGACGACATTCGCGCCGCCTGCGATGCACTGGTACCGCCCGGTGGGGTGGTGGCGAGTTTCTTCAACTCGGCGGCGTGGATGCGCTGGAAGAGGGTCTGACCGGGCGCCATCCCGATCCGACCCCGTGTTGCAAGAGGGCTTGGCACACCGCAGGTCAAATCGCCGCAAGCAGCAGATGACCCCTGCTGCCGGGCAGCGTCAACCTAGAATGACCCGCAGACCCCATCGACCAGGCCAAGCATGAAACCAGTGCGCATGTTGTACGTAGAGGACAACGCTGACCTTCGCGACACCTTTCAGGAAATGCTTGAAGGCGATCAGCGCCAGGTGGTGTCCTGCGCCAGCGCGGAGGAAGCGCTGGTGTTGTGGGGTGCCAGTGATTTCGATGTGCTCGTGACCGACATCGGCCTGCCAGGCATGTCCGGCACCGATCTGGCCCGCCGCATTCTTGCCGTGCAACCCGAACGCTGGGTCGTGTTGTGCTCGGGCTACGAATATGGCGATGCCGTCCGTGTTTTGGGGCCGCGCGTACGGACGCTCTCCAAACCCTTCGAAGTGGAAGACCTCGATCGCTTGATGGATGAGATCCACCGGTCGCAGGACCGCGCAGCATGACACTGCAATTCATGAATGGCGGCGGCGCCCTGGGTGTGATGCTGCGTGGTCATCCCTGGGCGGAGTCGCCGCTGGGTCCGCCGGTGCGATGGCCCGCACAGCTCAAGACGCTCGTCAGCATCATGCTCAATGCTCCGCAGCCGATGTTTGTGGTCTGGGGGCCAAAACAAAACATGGTCTACAACGACCCCTATGCCGAAATCCTGGGCGGGCGCCATCCTGCACTGGGAAAGCCTTTTCTGGAGGTCTGGAGCGAGATCCGCGACGACCTGCAGCCGCTCATGGCGCGTGCTTATGCCGGCGAGCCGATCTACATGGACGACATCGAGCTGATGATGCTGCGTCAAGGCCACGTCGAGGAAATTCACTTTTCCTTTTTCTATGCTCCGGTGCGTGGTGATCGCGGCGAAGTGCTGGGGGTGCTCTGCGCCTGTACCGAGATCACCCGGGAGGCGCGAGCGAAACGTGACCACGCAGTCGAGCTCGACCGCCTGCGGGAGATGTTTGCAATGTCGCCCAGCTTCGTGGCGGTGCTGCGCGGGCCGGAGCATCACTTCGATCTCACCAACCCGGCCTACCTGCAGCTCATCGGTCATCGCGATGTGATCGGCTTGCCAGTGCGCGCAGCCTTGCCGGAACTGCAGGGGCAGGGCTTTTACGAACTGCTCGACCAGGTCTACCGCTCAGGCGAGGCCCATTCCGGTCGTGCTGCGCCTGTCAACGTGATTGCCGACGTGGATGCCGAGCCTGAGCAACGGATACTGGACTTTGTCTACCAGCCGATGCGGGATGTCGATGGACGGGTGACCGGCATTTTTGTCGAAGGCGTGGACGTGACCGACGTTGTCAACCAGGCCCTTGTCCTGCGCGAGAGTGAAGAGAAATTCCGGTCCTTTTCGCAGCTGGCGCCGAACCATATGTGGACCTCACCCGCCGACGGCAAGTTGGACTGGTTCAACGACCAGACGCTGCGCTACAGCGGCATGGACATCGACGCACTCGCCAGTGCAGGCTGGGCCACACTGGTGCACCCTGACGACGTGGTCCGCGCCGCATCGACCTGGTCCGCCGCGTTGCACAGTGGCGCGAACTACGAAGTGGAATTCCGCATCCGCCGTGCCGATGGTGTATACCGCTGGCACCTCGTTCGTGCCCTGCCCGTGCGCAATGCCCGCGGCAACATCGTGCGCTGGGTCGGCACCAATACCGACGTCGAAGACCAGCATGTCGACCGCGACAAGCTGCGCGCGATCAATGCCACGCTGGAGCGCCGCGTGGATGAGCGCACGCGTGAACGCGAGCGCATGTGGAACAGCTCGCCCGATCTGATCGCGATGGTCGACCCCCACGGCATCTTCCTGGACATCAACCCGGTCTGGACCAGCGCACTGGGTTGGGACCGGGCGCTGGTTGTCGGCAAACGGATCGACGAATTCATCCATCCACAGGACCAGGAGAGTGCCGAGGACGCACTGGTGCGGGCCACGGTGGGGGCCCTGCCCACTTTCGAGTGCCGCATACTGCACGCCGATGGCAGCTTTCGGATCGTGGCCTGGACTGCGGCGCCCGACGGGCAGACCATCTTTGCCTTCGGGCGCGACATCACCGCCGACCGTGAACGCGCCACGGCGTTGGCCAAGACCGAAGAGCAACTGCGCCAGGCGCAGAAGATGGAAGCCATCGGCCAGCTCACAGGCGGCATCGCGCACGATTTCAACAACATGCTGGCCAGCATTTATGGCTCGATCCAGCTGATGCAGCGCAAGCTCGCAGTGGGCAGACAGGACGGATTCGACAAGCTGCTGGACCGAGCGTCCACCAGTTCACAGCGCGCTGCCGCACTGACTCAGCGCCTGCTGGCCTTTGCTCGGCGGCAGGCCCTGGAGACTCGCTGCGTGGACATCTGCGCCCTGATCGACTCGCTGCAAGACATGATGACGCGGACCCTGGGGCCCCGCATCTCGCTGCAGGTGCGCCATCCCGAAAATCCGTGGCCGGCCAGAATCGACAGCGCCCAGCTCGAAAGTGCGCTGCTCAATCTGGTGATCAACGCGCGCGATGCGATGCCCGCCGGCGGGCAGCTGACCATCGAGACAGTCAATTGCCAGCTCGATGCCACCTATGCCGCGACCCAGGCAGAACTCACACCGGGTGATTACGTGGCCCTGAGTGTCAGCGACAACGGGACCGGAATGCCGGCCAAGGTCATCGCACGCGTCTTCGAGCCGTTCTACACCACCAAGCCGATCGGCCAGGGCACCGGACTGGGCCTGTCGATGGTCTATGGCTTCGTCAAGCAGGCCGGTGGTCATGCACGGATCCACAGCGAGGTGGGCCGCGGGACCACCATCACCCTGTATCTGCCGCGCGATATCTCGCAAGCTGAGCCAGAGACCGTACCGCCCCGGGAGCCTGCCCAACGCGCACACTCGGGCGAAAGTATTCTGGTGGTTGAGGACGAGCCCGGTGTGCGCGAGGTCATGACCACGGTGCTGGCCGACCTGGGGTATGCCTACGCCGAAGCCGCGCTGGCCCTGCTCGACAGCAATCAACATTTCGA
>JBKJRR010000120.1:0-21332 GCA_046594635.1 Burkholderiaceae bacterium | reverse complement strand
AGGCATGGGGCAGATCGGCGGACATCTCGACGCGATCGAGAAATCAGGCAAGACAATCGAGACGGTGCCCATCGTGCGGGGCTGGGCTGTGGCGGGCGGGCGCATCGACCGCGAGTCCTATGCGTTCTTTGACCGCAAGATCCGCGATGGGCTCAAGGCGGCGGGGAGGCTGGACGGTGTGGCCCTGCAATTGCATGGTGCCTGCGCCAGCGTCGACATGGACGATGTCGAGGGCGCGCAGCTGCAGGCCTGCCGCGACGTGGTGGGTCCGGACATGCCCATTGTGCTGGGCCTGGACCACCACGCCAACATCACGCGCAGGATGGTGGCCCTCGCCACCGCCATCGTTGGCCACCGCACCCAGCCGCATGACCCGTACGACACCGGACGTATCGGCGCCGAGGTACTGCTCAAGATCCTGTTCGACGGCGCGCGCCCGACTACCGCCTGGCGCAAGTTGCCCTTGCTGTCGCACCAGGAGCAGTTCCTTACGTCGCAGGGACCGATGAAGACCTGGTTCGATCGCGCCCGCGCCATGGAGGAGGCCGACCCCAAGGTACTGCAGGCGTCCAACTACCCGATGCAACCCTGGCTGGACGTGGCCGAGGGTGGCTGGTCGACCATCGTCGTGACCGACAACGACCAGCCGCTGGCGGAAAAGCTGGCCGACGAACTGGCCGATCTGGCCTGGTCGCTGCGCGCCGACTTTCAGCGCAAGGAAGCGGTGGCGATCGATGATGCGGTGCGCATGGCCGATGGCGCAGACAAGGGGCTAATCGTGCTCAGTGACACCGGCGACACGGTGTTCGGTGGCGCGGCCGGCGACAGCAATCTGATCCTGGAGGCCATGGTGCGTCTGGGCATTCGCAGCCGCGCTCTGGTGCCGTTGATCGCGCCGGAGACCGTCGCGCGGCTGGTACAGGCTGGTGAGGGCGCGCGGGCAAGTCTGCCGGTGGGGGGCAACGTAGCCAGGAAGTTTTTCCAGCCCCTGCAGGTGACCGGCACCGTGCGCCGCATTGGCGACGGCAAGGTGAACCTGACAAAGCACTACCAGGACGAAATTGACATGGGTCGCACCGTGGTGTTCGACGTCGGCCCAATCACGATGCTGATCAGCGAACTGCGCGGCGTGGCCGGCAACCTGCCCGATGTTTATCGCGCCTTCGGGGTCGAACCACTCGACTACAAGATGGCCGTGCTCAAGACCGCGTCGAACTTCCAGTACTTTTCGTCAATGACCTCGCGGGTGATCCGGGTCGACACCCGGGGCCCTGGCCAGTCCGACGTGTTCGGGCTGCCGTGGAGGCGAATTCCGCGGCCGGTTTACCCGCTGGAGACTATCACCGACTGGCGTGGGGCCGGGATATGAGCCTTGCCGATCCCGCGCCGTTATTGCGCATGTTTTTTGACCAACCCTGAGAGGAGATATCACCATGAAGATCAATCTCGTTCGCCGCGCCGTGCTGATGGCGGGCTCACTGCTGGCTGCCAGTGCGCTGGTGTTGCCGGGCGTGGCGCAGGCGCAGGCACTCAAACCTGGCAAATTGCGTGTCGCCATCCTGGCCGACATCGCCAACTACGATCCGGCGCAGTTTTCATCGGTGAATTTTCCGCTCATCAAGAACCTGTACGACAGCCTGATCGAATACACCGCGGAGGGCCAGGCCATTCCCAGTCTGGCCAGTGCCTGGCAGATCGGCGCTGGCAATACCTCGGTGACGCTGACGCTTCGGCGTGACGTGAAGTTCCATAGCGGCGCCGCATTCAATGCGGACGCGGTGGCAGCTACATTGAAGAAATCCGCCGACCCCAAGACTGGAAAGAATGTGTACCCGACGATGTCGGTGGTCAAGGACTGGACCGTTGTCGATCCGTACACCATACGGCTCAATTTCAACAGCGCGGTGCCCGACAAGCAGATTACCGACCTGCTGCAGTTCATCTCGCCGATCGAGCCATCCGGCATCGAGACCGCCGAAACCAAACCCGCGGGCACGGGCGCCTACATGCTGGCCGAGCGGGTGCTGGGACAACGGGTGCGCATGGTGGTCAATCCCAACTATTGGCGCGCCGAGAAGCCGCTGATCAATGAGATCACGCTGACGGTTTTCAGCGACAACGATGCCGCCAGTGCGGCGCTGGAGTCCGGTTCAGTCGACATCGTCTACGGCGGCAGTTCTCGCGCAGCGCTGCGTCTGCGCAATGCCGGCAATCAGCTGATCCAGGGACCGGGGCCACTGGTGCAGGTGTATCGCATCAACAGCACACAAGGACCATTCAAGAACGAGAAATTTCGCCAGGCCTTCAACCACCTTATGGACCGCGCCGCCATCCTGCAGATCGGTTACGCCGGCCTGGGCCAGGTCACAGCCTTGCCGTGGGCACCGGCGAGCCCGGCAGTCGACAAGTCGTATGACAGCAAATATGCCTACGACCTGGACAAGGCAAAAGCTCTGCTCAAGGAGTCCGGCCTGTCCGAGGCCGCCATGAACGACTGGAAGATGCTGGTCAACGGGGGCGACGAGGCCTCGCTGGCGATCAGCCAGGTGGTGCAGAGCACGCTCGCCAAGGTCGGCGTCAAAGTCGCGCTCGATCTCAAGCAAGGTTCGGAATATATCGATGCCTTGCTCGGCGGCAAGTTCGCCGCCACCTTCGGCGGTATCGGCAATGTACAGAAATTTCCAACGCGGGTGGCAACCAACAGCATCTACCGCACTGTCAAGAATCCGGTGCTGGGTGACCCGCATCCGCACCCGGCCTATGTGGCGGCGATCGAACGGGTCAACACCGCCTTCGGTGCCGACGTCAAGCCCGCATACGACAACCTGAACAAGGTGCTGGTCGAGTCGGCCTTCGCGATCCCGACCAACACCTACGACATCGGCCTGATCGTCGCCTCGCCCAAGGTGGGTGGCATGACACGCGAGATCGACAACATGCTGGTTGTGCGTACCATCGGGTTGCGTTGATCTCCCCATGACGGCGCCGACGAACGCTTGCGCCGTCGGCGTCGTGTCGCGCTGGAAATACCGAATGACGATGACTTTCGAGGCCGGCGGTGCTGTGCGGCCCCGTGACAATGGTGCGCCAGCGTCGATGCGTGGAGCCGCAAGGCGATCGGCCGCGCGACGCACGGCCGGATCCAGGTTGCCGCCCGCCAGTTCGCCTGGGGTGATCCGATGACCGAACCATTGTTGTCAGTGCGCGGCCTGACGGTGACCTTTGTCGGATCCGGCCGTGCGGTGCCAGCGGTTCGTGGCATCGACTTCGACGTGCACGCCGACGAGGTGCTTGGCATCGTCGGCGAATCAGGTTCTGGCAAGAGCGTGACCTCGCTGGCCATCAGCGGCCTGCTCGACGAAACGGCGCAAGTGCAGGGCTCGATCCGCCTTGGCGGTGTCGAGGTCACGACGCTGGACGCCGAGAGCCTGCGCCGGATGCGCGGGCGCGACGTCGGCATGGTGTTCCAGGACCCGACGACCACGCTCAATCCGGTGTTGCCGATCGGCCGCCAGGTGATCGAAGGGCAGGTCGCGCATGGCCAGGTGGCGCGCAGCCAGGCCCATGCGCGGGCGATCGAACTGCTGCGCGAGGTCGATATTCCCGATCCGCAGGGCCGGGTGGACCAGTTCCCGCACCAGTTTTCCGGTGGCATGCGCCAGCGCGCCGTGATCGCCATGGCAATGGCCGGCAGACCCCGGCTCATCATTGCCGACGAACCGACGACGGCGCTGGACGTGACCGTACAGGCACAGGTGTTGTCGGTGCTGGCCCGGCGCCAACGCGACACCGGCGCCGCGGTGATACTGATCACGCACGACCTGGGCGTGGTGGCCGAGGTCGCCCATCGCGTGGTCGTGATGTATGGCGGGCGCATCGTCGAATCGGGTTCGGTGCAGGACATCTTCCACCAGCCACGCCATCCTTACACCGCCGGCCTGTTACGCAGCGTGCCGCGCGTCGATACCGTGGACGAGCGCTTGGTGCCTATCCCCGGCCAGCCCCCGAGTCCGGCCCAGTTGCCGGCCGGTTGCAGCTTTCACCCGCGCTGCGCGATCGGGCGCGAGCGGCCCTTGTGCGCACAGCAGACGCCGGCGCTGCGCGATGTGAGCAACTTGCATGCAAGCGCATGCCACTATCCCGACGAAGTGCCCGACCTTTTGCGCGCCAACGCAGCGGCCGAGGCCGAACGGCCTGTGCCACTTGCTCCGGCCCAGGCGGCCGACCCGGCGAGCAAGGCCACGCCCGCGGGCTATCCCTTGCTGGAAGTGGACCGACTGCAGGTGTTCTTCCCGGTCAAGGCCGGCCTGCTGCGTCGGCGTGTAGGCTGGGTGCGCGCGGTCGATGGCGTCAGCCTGACGGTGCGTGCAGGCGAGACGGTCGGCCTGGTCGGCGAGTCCGGCTGCGGCAAGACGACGACCGGCCGCGCCATCATGGGCCTGGTGCCGACATCCCACGGCACGGTGCGTTTCGACGGGCGCGACATCACCCATCTGCCGCCGTCCGAGATGCGCAAGGTACGGCGCAACATGCAGTACATCTTCCAGGATCCCTATTCCTCGCTCAATCCGATCAAGACGGTCGGCGAGATCGTCGCCGAGCCGCTGCGTATCCACGGTATTTACGAGGAGGCTGGCGGCACGCGCTGGGTGAACGAGTTGTTCGACCTGGTGGGTCTGCCGTCGTCGCTGGTGAATCGTTTTCCGCAGGGGTTCTCGGGCGGGCAGCGCCAGCGCATCGGCATTGCGCGGGCCCTGGCGCTCAAGCCGCGGCTGCTGATCTTGGACGAACCGGTGGCTGCGCTCGACGTGTCGATCCAGGCCCAGGTGATCAACCTGCTGCAGGACCTGCAGCGCGAGTTAGGCCTGGCCTATCTGTTCATAGCGCACGACCTGTCGGTCGTGCGGCATATTTCGAACCGGGTCGCGGTGATGTACCTGGGCCGCATCGTCGAGGAGAGCGAGCGCACCAGCCTTTACGAGCACCCGATGCACCCCTATACCCAGTCGCTGCTGTCGGCGGTGCCGGTGCCCGACCCGTCGACCCGCGACAGCCGCAGGCGCATCATCCTCGAAGGCGACATCCCCAATCCGGCCGCCCCCCCCACAGGTTGTCATTTTCATCCCCGTTGTTTCAAAGCCAGCGCGGTGTGCAGGACCGAGGCCCCGGCGTTCCAGGCCTGCTGTGGCTTGCCGACCCACGTGGCCTGCCACCATGCCGGGCCGGTGGATGCGGCCGCTATCGGCACCGGGCAGCCATCCGTCGCGATGGGGGTGCCGGCATGACACCGCGGCTGCGACGCAGTGTTGACGTGCTGGCGCGCCTGGCCCGGCGCAAGGGCGCCATGCTCGGCCTGCTGTTCCTGGCCGTGCTGATCCTGTGTACCAGCGTGGCGCGCTGGATCCTACCCTTCGATGCCTTGACACAGGACTTCACCGCGATCCTGCAGGGCCCGAACCGGGTGCACTGGTTCGGCACCGACGAGCTGGGCCGCGACATCCTCGCACGCGTCGTCTACGGTGCGCGCACCTCGCTGATCACCGCGGGTGGCGCAGTGACAATCGCCGCCGTCATCGGTGTGCCGATCGGCCTGTTGGCCGGGTTCTTCGGTGGCTGGCGCGACACGCTGCTGATGCGCTTTATCGACGTGTTGCTGTCCTTGCCGGGCATCCTGTTCGCGATGGCGCTGATCGCCGTGCTCGGGCGCAGCCAGACCGCCGCGCTGGTGGCGGTGGGCATCACCGGCATCCCGAGTTTTGCGCGCATCACGCGGGCCCAGGTCTTGTCGCTGCGCAAGCGCGACTTCGTCATGGCCGTCGAGGCGCTGGGCGGCTCGGCGGGCTACAACATGTTCAAGACCGTGTTGCCCAACTCCTGGAGCCCGATCCTGGTGCAGGTGGTGATCCTGTCATCGGTGGCGATCCTGATCGAGGCCTCGCTGGCTTTCCTGGGGGTGGGCATTCCGCCGCCGACACCGAGCTGGGGCGAAATGCTGCGCACCGGCAAGACCTTTCTGTACGACTCGCCGACTTACGCGGTGTTGCCCGGCCTGGTGCTGACCTTCACCATCCTGTCGCTGGACACGATAGGCCGGGCTCTGGCCGGCGTGCTGGCCGACCGGCACGAGAGTGTTGCCGACAGTGGCGATGCTGCAGGGAGTCGCCCATGATGGGGTTCATTCTGCGCCGGCTGGCGCAACTGCTGCCGGTGCTGCTGATCGCCTCCACCGGCATCTGGGCCATGATCTACGCCGTACCAGGCTCGCCGATCGGCGCCATCGTCGGCGAAAACGCCACGCCCGAGCAGATCCAGGCAGCCATGGCGCGCCTGGGCCTGGACCAGCCAATGGCAGTGCAATACTGGAGCTGGCTGCGCAATGCACTGGTCGGCGACTGCGGCCTGTCGATCCAGAACCGCGAACCGGTGCTCGACCTGATCGTGCAGCGTATTCCGGCCACGATACAGCTCGGCGTGTCGGCCACCGTCGTCGGTCTGCTGCTGGGCGTACCGGTGGCGGTCATCAGCGCGCTCAAGCCGGGTTCCTGGCTCGACCGCTGGCTCAGTGGCTGGAGCGCGCTGGCGCTGGGCGTGCCGACGTTCTGGCTCGGCATCCTGCTGATCCTGTTGTTCGCCGTGTATCTGCGCTGGTTGCCCTCTGCGTCGACCTATGTGTCGATCTGGGAGTCGCCCTGGCAGGCGCTGCGCAACGTATTGCTGCCGGCGGTGACGCTCGGCGTGTACGTATCGGGCATCTTTGCGCGCTTCCTGCGTGCGTCCCTGCTGGGCGAGCTGCGCGCCGACTACGTGCGTACCGCGCGTTCCAAGGGCTTGCGCGAGCGCGACGTGGTCGGCCGCCACGTGATGCGCAACGCCTTGCTGCCTTTTGTCACCATCGTCGGACTAATGATGGCCACCTTCATCGGCGGCACTGTCGTGACCGAGGCGGTGTTCACCTATCCGGGCCTGGGCCGGCTGCTGATCCAGGCCATCCATACGCGCGACTACCCGCTGATCCAGGGCTGCATCCTGTTCATCCTGGTGGTGTTCGTGCTGATCAATCTGGCGGTGGATGTGTTGTACGCGTATATCGATCCGCGCATCGACTACGGTTGACCCCTGGGGCTGCGACGGGTCTGGCGGCCCTCAGCGCGTGGCCTTGCCTTTGGCCATTGCCGTGTGCACCCGCTGCAGGATCTGCGCATGCCGTCCTTCACCGGCCATCGCTTGCGAATCAGTGGGTTGTTCGGCCAATGTGAAGTGGCCGTGTTCGTCGCGCCCGCTTACCAGCATGGCCAGCGACCCGTCGCCGCCTTCTTGTCGAACACATGGTGCGACATACCGTATCGCGATGCCGATGCGCGGCTCGTTCGAGAGGTTGGCGTTGGAGCCATGCACGATCCACAGGTGGTGCAGTGACATCTCGCCGGGTTGCAGCACGAGATCGACGGCCTGATGGTCGTCGACGTCAACTGCAATCTCCTGACCGCGCGTCAAGGCGTTGTCGTCGGCCCAGGTGTCGCGCTGCGCCAGCCTGGGCTGGTGGTGCGAGCCGGGAATGACCCGCATGCAACCGTTCTCCACCGTCACCGGGCCAAGCGCGATCCAGGCGGTGGCAACTTCCATCGGCGACAGGCCCCAATACGCGCCGTCCTGGTGCCAGCTGATGAAGGTCTTGTCACCCGGCATCTTGACAAACCAGCTGGTGTTCCAGGCCAGCAGGTTGGGGCCAAGCACTTGCTGCACCACGCTCAGGATGCCGGCCTCTCGTGTCAACGCGTCGACCCAGGGCAGCACGAAATGGGTGTCGGCGTAGATTTGCCAGCGTTTGGATGCGGTCAACCCGTCCAGCTTTTGCTTGTGCAGGGCGTGGAAGTCGAGGAAGTGCCTGCGGTAGTGCGCCGTCTGAGAGGCTGTCAGGGCAGGCAACGGGCAGGCATACCCGTCAACGTCGAATCGGGCCCGCATCGGCGTTCGCACCGAAGCGGTTCCTGGCGACGTTCCGCCCCGCGCGCCGGATAATCCGCCTGAGGATAAAGGGTCTGGCCCGGATTGCATGGTGACACCCTCGGCAACAAGGCGCTCAGATCGTGATCTTGCGCGCCCGCGCCACCACCGGCCAACTCTCGTCGGCCACACCCTTGTGCACCGCCCACACGTCGCTGTGCAAGGCCATCGTGGGGCAGATGTGGCGCGGGATGCCGTACACCACATCGCCGACCTGGTATTGGGCAGCGCGCGGCGTCTGCACCACCAGGTGTTCCTCGCTTTGCGAGACCAGACTGGCATCCTCCAGGCCCATCAGCCGTACGCGCGGCTGCGGCATCTCGGCCGCAACCGCCTTGTGGCCCAGATCCAGGCACAGGCGGTCGGCCGTAGGCTTGCTGATCACGCGTGCCATCAGCATTGCGCCATTGAGAAAATGGTGGTCCGGGCAGACCTCGGCCTGTCCAAAGTCCCACAGCACTGTGGTGCCGGCTCCGACCTCGGTGTCAGGTTGCTGCGCCAACACCGCGAAGGTGGGCGTTCCGCTGGCGATCAGGCGCGGCATCGGCATTTTTTCAGCCAATATCTGGTCGCGCAGCTTCCACACGGGTGCGAACGCAGCGTCAACCTGATTGGCCAGTTCGCGACTGTCGGTGTTGCTCAAGTGGCCGTCGTAGGCATGCAGCCCGCCGACGGTGATGCCAGAGGCCTTGCACATGGCGCGGTACAGGTCGGCAGCGGCGGCGTCGGGGATGATGCCGGTGCGGTTCATGCCCACGTTCAGGTCCAGATACAGGGTGATCGACAACTTCTCGGCCACCGCCACGCGGCTGATCGCCTGCAGGTTCGCCGGGTCGTCCACGAGCGTGGCGAACCGCGTGCCAGGAAAACGCCGCATCAACGCCACCAGCCGCAAAACGTTCGGCCCCACCGGCTGATAGGCCAGCAGGATATCTTCGCCACCAGCCTCGGCCGTCATCTCAGCCTCGGCAATGGTCGAGACCTTGAACTTGTGGATGCCGGCCTGGCGCTTGAGCGCGATGATCTGCGCCAGCTTGTGTGTCTTGACATGGGGGCGCAACCGCGACACATCGCCGGCCATCGCGATCATGCGCTTGAGGTTCTGCTCGACACGATCGGGGTAGACCAGCACCGCGGGCGTGGGGATGGCGTCGGCGTTGGAAATGCTATACCAGTCGGACACGGTGGGAGCTTTCATCGGTTGCGGGTTCGGATCCGGGAGCAGCGGACGAAGGACCATGCACACGCGGGTCGTCGCCACACACATCCCCATCGGGTTCATCTTAGCTGCGCCATGGGTACTGGGCGGGGCGGGGCTGTTTCGTGGGGTGAAATAGTGAGCCTGGATGATGCGTGTCGTATCGCTGCACCACCATTCCCGCATCCGCGACAAGCCGCGCTGCGGTTGGCCGTCAGCGTCCAGCCGTCCAGACCGATGCAAAACCGGACTGCAGGATCAGCTGATGCGCAAGTGCACGCCGGTGCCAGGCCCCTGTGGCACGGCAACCATTCCCTGATGCAGGGTCAAGCCGTCAAACGGATCGTCGAGAAACAGGCTGAACTCCGAGAACTCGTGGGCAAAAACACAGGGGCGCAGCGTGCAGGCCAGCTGCAAGGTGTGTGCATGCATCACCCGTGAACCAAAGATCGCACCAAAGCGGTATTGCAGGCCTGCCGCTTCACATATGGCGACTGCCTGCAGGGTTTTCGTGATACCTCCCAGGTTCATGACCCGCAAGCTGATCGACTCCGCAGCACGCATCTGCGCGATGCGCATGATCGATGCAATGTCCGGCGCGCTCTCGTCCGCCTCAACCGGAATCGGCACTGCACGCGTCACCTGGGCCAGGCCCGCCAGGTCGTGACCAGGCGTTGGCTGCTCGATCAGTTCGATGCCGTATTCGACGATCTTGTTGATCATCCGGATCGCGGCCTTGGGTTGGTACGACTCGTTGGCATCACCCATCAGGCGAACACCGGGGCCGGCCGCCTCACGAACCGCCTTGACACGCGCCACATCCAGCGCTTCGTCACCAGAAAGTTTCACCTTGAGAAAACCGAACCCCTGGGCCGCCAGCTCTGACGCGACCTTGGCCATCTCCGGGGGGGCCTTCAACGGCACGATGCGGGCATTGGCAAACGCGACGTGCCGGCGCCCGCCATAGAGTACATGCAAGGGCTGGTTCAACACCCGCGCCAGCAGATCGTACAAGGCGCATTCGATACTGGCCTTCAGCGGCGCCATCCCCTCCTGGTATTCGTCCAGGTGCGCCATGATCGCGCGGATGTTGCGCTCGTCCGCACCGATCACCGCCTTCGCCAGATGGTCGAACGACGCCTTGAGCGCCTCCAGCGGCGGGGTCGCCGGCGGCATGGTTCGAAAATAGGCGTGGCCGCTGCGCCCCTGCTCGTCAACGATCTCGACCGCATACCCGGCGATCGAGGGAATCGACCCACGCACGAACCGCCACTCAGGATCACTCAGCGGCAGATCAATGCGGCGGGTGTTAACGGCTGCAATACTCATGACTTGCCCTTGATCAAGCAACAAGGAAGCGACCCGAGACTCCGTGCCTGCGAAGACCGCTTCTGCCAGACGGATGCCGTCATTCGAATTTAAGACCGGCTTTCTGGATGATTCCACCGAAGATGTCCAGATCGATACCGACCTGTTTGGCCAGTCCCGGGCCGTCGACAAACGCCACATCACTGCCCAAACCGCGGATCTTGCTTGCAATCTCGGGATTGGCCAGGGTCCTGGAAATCGACGCGTTGAGCTTGTCAACAATCGCCGCATCCATGCCTGCCGGCCCGAAAAGGCCGATCCATGAATCGGCGACGAACTGCGGGTACCCCAGTTCCTTCATCGTCGGCACGTTTGGAAAATCCGGTGGCCGCACCTGGTTGGTCGTCGCCAGGATACGCACGCCGCCGCTCTTGGCCAGGTCACCAAGTTCGCCCGCAATCATCACCGGGACGTGACCGGCAAGGATATCGGCCACGGCAGCACCGGTGCCTTTGTAGGGCACATGAATCATCGGCGACGCCGCCGCCTGCGTCATCAGTTCTCCGGCCAGATGTCCATAAGTACCGATACCCGATGTTGCGTAGCCGACCGTACCCGGCTTCTCACGCGCCATCGTGACGAGTTCGGCGAAGGTCTTGGCCTTGACGTCCTTGTTGACACCGATATACGTGAAACCAACAACCAGTCGCGAGATGGCCGTGAAGTCCTTGCGCGGGTCGTAGCTGATCTTCTTTT
Organism: Burkholderiaceae bacterium; assembly: GCA_046594635.1. GTDB lineage: Bacteria > Pseudomonadota > Gammaproteobacteria > Burkholderiales > Burkholderiaceae_C > CAISIP01. The sequence continues at coordinate 10,066 of JBKJRR010000120.1, read as the reverse complement.
GCACGTGCGGCAGGATCGCCATGATGCCGGCCGACGCCAACAGCACCGTGTAGCCATCTGGTTTGGCACGCGCAACGTATTCGGCGCCTATGGCACCTCCGGCGCCAGCCTTGATGTCGATGACACACGGCTGACCCAGATCCCGGGTCAGGGCATCACAAACCATGCGTCCGACGGCCTCCACGCGTCCGCCGGCGGCAAACGGAATCACCATATGCACCGGCTTGTTAGGGTAGGCTTGCGCCAACGCGCTGTGGCTGTGACCCAGCACGGCAAGCACGCCAGCGAGCATCAGGGATTTCTTGAACTTCAGCATGTCAATTCCTTCAGGCAGTGGATAAATCGGAAAGCAGCGTTTGTGCTTCAACCGTCTAGCGACGGTTCGGTCGCGACAAAGGCGGGACGGGTCTGCAAAGTGGCATACCAGGCAGTCAAAGCCGGGCATGAGGCGCGCCATTGGAGCGCGTCAAACCGGAAATCCAGATACCCCAGCGCGCAGTAGACGGCGATATGGCCGATTCCGAACGGTGCATCACGCAAGGCGGGAACCTCGCGTTCAAGCTGCGCAAGCGTTGCCCGGGTCTTGAACTCGAACGCCGCCATCAACTCTTGCGAACACGACTCGGGTGTACGCTCGCGCTCGTTGCGCCACAGGATCAACGCATCCAGCAGCCCATCGCCGAATGCCTGCCAGCGCAGCGCCGACCAACGTGAGGGTCCGCGCGGCGGAAACAGAGCGCCGCTGGCCTCTTCATTGAGGTACTCGCAGATGACTGCAGAGTCGAACAACGTCGAGCCATCATCGAGCACCAGTGTCGGTATCTTGCTCAAGGGGTTGTCCTGCATCAGTCCCGGATTGGGCTTGAGCATTGCGGCAACCGAACGCACCCGTTCGATGCGCGGCAACAACTGCAATTCGTGCACGCAAACCATGACCTTGCGCACGTAGGGCGACTTGGGCGACCAATGCAGCTTCATCCGATCACCCCTGCTTCACGTAGCGCACCGATGCGCGAAGGCGCATAACCGAGCTCGGCCAATACCTCGTCGCTGTGCTGCCCCAGCATCGGTGGCGCTGCGACCGGTTCCATCGTCGCATCTGCAAAGCGCACCGGGCTCGCCAACTGCGGCACGTCGACTCCGCACGGGTGCGCCGCCCGGCGCAACATTCCCCGCGCCTGCACTTGAGGATCGTCAAACACCTGCGCCACGTTGTTGATGGCGCCACATGGCACACCTGCCAGGTCGAGTGCGGCAATCAGGTCGCCGCGTCGCCACTGCATGAAGCACTCGCGCAGCAATGGCATCAATGCGTCGACGTGCACCACGCGTTGCGCGTTGCTTCTGAACCGATCGTCCAAGGCCCACTGCGGATGCCCCAGCACTCCACACATCTTGACAAACTGTGCATCGTTGCCAACCACCAGAATCACATCGCCGTCCGCGCAGTCGAATACATCCTGCGGCTGGATGTTCGGATGCGCGTTGCCACCGCGTTGTGGCACGTTGCCCGACACCAGGTAATTCATCGCCTGGTTCGACAACATCGCGACCTGCACATCGAGCATGCCAATGTCGACGAAGTCGCCCTTGCCCGTGCGGTCCCGTCGCGCCAGCGCTGCGAGCACCGCTACCGCGGTATACATGCCGGTCATCAGGTCGACGATCGGCACACCGACCTTCTGGGGTCCGGCCCCGGGCCGGTCATTGCGCTCTCCGGTGACACTCATCAACCCACCCATCGCCTGGATCAGGAAGTCATAGGCGGCCTGGCTACGCCGCGGACCGGTCTGGCCAAAACCCGTCACCGAGCAGTAAATCAGCCGCGGGTTCAGCGCCCGCAGCGACGCCTGATCCAGACCGTAACGCTCGAGCGTTCCAGCCTTGAAGTTCTCCAGAACGATATCGCTGTTCAGCGCGAGTTCGCGCACGATCTGCTGGCCTTCAGGCTGATCCAGACTCACCGTGATCGAACGTTTGCCTCTGTTGACGGCCAGGTAGTATGCCGCCTCGCTGGTGTTCTGACCGTTCGCGTCGCGCAGGAAAGGAGGGCCCCAGCTGCGGGTATCGTCACCGCTGCCCGGACGTTCGACCTTGACAACGCTGGCGCCCATGTCGGCAAGTACCTGTCCAGCCCATGGCGCGGCCAGTATTCGACTCAGATCGAGCACACGAACGTGCGACAAGGGACCGTCAGATGATTTCATGCGCGCCAAAGTTGAATATGAGGCTTGACTGTAGGTTGCACCGCTCACGTGCGGTATCCGCGGCAATGACAAACCAGCCATGCGCGACGGGGCATACCGTCGCTCCGCGGGGAAGTCAGCCGCGCACCAGCGCTTCCCGCACGACGCCCGCCAACAGCGAGACGCCGACGTCGATCGACTGCGGCGTGCCGGTGCTGAAACACAGTCTTGCGGTATTGCGCCGGGGCTGGTGTGCGTAAAACGGTGCTCCGGGAACATACGCGACGCCTGCAGCCAATGCACTCTCGAGCAATTGTTCGGCGTCGACCCCTTGTGCCAGCTCGAGCCATTGAAACATGCCGCCTGCAGGAACCGTCCACTGCGCCAGACCCTGCATGTGCTGCTCCAGCGCCGCAGCCATCGCCTGCGCATTGCGCCGGTAAAACGCCTGGCAATGCGCCAGATGACCGGTCAGGAAGCCATCCTTGACGATCTCGAACACCACGCGTTGCAACAGGCTGGAGCTGTGCAGATCGCTGGCCTGTTTGGCCAGTTCAAGTTTGCGCGCCAGCGCCATCGGCGCGACAACGTATCCAAGACGGATACCCGGTGACAGGACTTTCGAGAAGGAGCCGAGGTAGACGACATTTGCGCCGTCAAGTGACAGGCATGTCTTGCGCACCACTGCGCCATGGTCGAGTGCGCCATACGGATCGTCCTCCACCAAAGGCAACTTCAAACGCCGGCAAGTATCCACCAGTGCCGTACGACGCGCCTCGGACAAGGTCCGCCCGGTCGGATTCTGAAAATTCGGAATCGCATACAGAAATTTGGCGGGCGTATCGGCCGCGCGCTCAAGCGCGTCCGCCATCGCATCGGGCAACAATCCTTCATCGTCTCCAGGCAGCGCGACGAAACGGGGGAAATACTGCCCGAGTGCCTGCAAGGCGCCGAGATAGGTTGGCGTCTCCACGCCAACGGCGTCGCCCGGGTCGAGCAGCACTTTGCCCAGCAGATCGAGTCCCTGCTGCGAACCGGAGGTGATCAGAACCTGTTCGGGCGATACTGTCGCGCCGGGTTGCGACAGAGATTGCGCAATCCAGTCGCGTAGCGGCAAGTAGCCGTTGGTCGGACCGTATTGCAATGCTGCGTCGGCGTCCTGGCGCATGACTGCGTCAAAGGCGCGCGCGAACTCGGCCTTCGGAAACGTCTGCGGTGACGGCATGCCACCCGCGAAAGACACGATGTCGCTGCGTCCGGCCATGCGTTTGGTCAACGCACGAATCGCCGAGTCGGTCAATGCGCCACCGCACCGCGACAGGCGCCAGGAATCAGTTTGCTCGGCGGTCATGCTGGTTGAATTCATGGCTTGTGTGGCACCTCGCTTGGGTCTGAGCTTTGCGTCGTGGCACCGGTTGGATAGTGACACGATTGATTGTCATACGCCGAATCGACCCGCGCGCGCAGCAATGACATAAAGCAGGTTTGCGCGACACTGCAACCCTACAATCGGCCCGAGACAACGTTACCCCCGCGCAATGTCGCGGCGCTGTGAAAGGGCATCCGATCAATGCAAATTGGCCAGGCAAGCGACATCCGGCTCAATGTTAGTCACGACCTGCAACGCTGGCGCGCCTTTCTGGTGGTAGCGGAGCTCGGCAGTCTGACGCGGGCCGCCATACGGCTGAACACCAACCAGTCGATGCTCAGTCGCACCATCAATGCGCTTGAACGCGATTGCAACAGCCGCCTGTTCAATCGCACCGGAAGAGGCGTAGAGCTGTCGGAGACCGGGACGCGCTTGATGCCCGACGTGCGCGCCTTGCTGCTGGACGCGGAACGGCTTGAGCAGGCAATCCACCAGGGTGCGGGTACCCCGATGGGTCAGGTGACGATTGGCTTGTTGCCTTCGCTGGCACCGTCCATCATTCCTGCGCTTTTTTCGCGCGTGCGATCGACCTTGCCGAAAATCCAGTTGCGTATCCTTGAAGGCTCGAGCGGTCAGATCGACGAATGGCTGACGGACGCCCGAATCGATATCGCCATCCTTTATCGGTATGCCGTGGTGCCGGTGGATACCGAACACGAACTTGCAGTCGTCGATAGTTACCTGATCGGCACTGCCGGCGATGTCGTGACAAACCGCACCGAGGTCGATTTTTCGGCACTCGATGGGCTGCCCTTCATCCTGCCGGGTCCACCCAACGGGCTGCGCAACGCGCTCGACGCGGTCGCCCGGTCCGAACGCATCCGCATCCATCCGGTGGTGGAGGCCGATTCGCTTCAGCTGATGAAGTCGATTGTGGCGGCTGAGAGGCTGTACACCGTGTTGCCAATGCATGCTGTGCGGCATGAAGTGGACAACGGCGGTTTGCAGGCAGCCCGGATCGTCAACCCCCGGCTGCAACGCAAGATCATGATGGCAACATCCAGAACCAAGGCACCGGGCCGCGCAGTGACCGAGATCGAGGCACGCATCGTGGAAATCGTCGGCTCCGTTGCCGGCGACCAGCATTGGAACGAAGGCTGATCGCATTTTCCTGGCGCAGGCGGCGCAAACCAGCCATTCCCCAAATGGCCTGCCCGACAGTCGATGCACAGATTAAGCTGTCAGCTGACGACGCACCCCACCTGACCACTTCCATTTTCCATGGCCCGAATACCACTGCCCACACCCGAAGAGCTCGATCCCCAGCAACGCCAGGTCTATGACAAGGTGGTTTCGGGCCCGCGCGGCAAGTTGCGCGGCCCGCTTCGCGCGGCTTTGTACAACCCGACGCTGGCTGACTGCTGGCAGGCGTTCGGAGCACAACTGCGCTACCACACGCAGCTGCCGCCGGAGCTGTCTGAACTGGCAATTCTCGTGACCGCACGCCACTGTCGCTCGCCGTTCGAGTGGGACGCGCATCGACCCGAAGCCGAACGTGCCGGCTTGTCCCAGGACATCATCACATCCCTGCTCCATGAGCAGGAACCCGAAGACATGTCCGGGACGCAGGCAGCGGTCTACCATTTCGCGCGCGAACTCAACCAGGGCCATTCAGTCACCGACGCCACCTACGCCCGGACGCTGGCGCTGTTTGATGCGCGCACTGTCATGGAGCTGACAGCACTGGTGGGCTATTACACGCTGGTCGCGATGACGCTCAACGCACATGAAATTCCGCTGCCCGAAGGCAGCGCACCGGCTTTTCCGATCGCGCACGATGACTGGCACTGACATGGTTGACGCTGGCTGGGATTGCCATGCCCATGTATTCGGTCCGTACGACCAGTATCCGCTGGCCGCCACACGCAGCTACACACCGCCGCCGGCGACACAAGGCGACTACCTCCAGTTGCTGGCGCTGCTCGAGCTGCATCACGCCGTTCTGGTGCAGCCCAGCGCGTACGCTGGTGACTACACGCTGATCCTGGACGCGTTACAACGGCAGCCCCACTGGCGTGGCGTATTGGTCAGCACTGCCGCCCCGGTGTCCACCATGCGCGACTGGTACGCGCGCGGTGTCCGGGGCCTTCGATTCAGCCACCGCAGCGCAGGCAACTTCCCCGGCAGTGCGTTGTTGGCCGACCTGCAGCGCATGGCACCCCATATGGCGGAGGCCGGCCTGCACGCGGAAGTATGGACAGATTGCAGCGCGCTGCAGGAGATCGCTGCGCTGCTGCGCGATCTGCCAGTTCCGGTGGTGCTCGACCACATGGCCGGCTTCGACCATCGCGCCGGCATTGAAGCGCCGGGTTTTGTGGCCTTATGCGAATTGCTGCAAGGCGATCGGATCTGGGTGAAACTGACGGCCTACCGCAATCTGCGCGATGCATCGGATCCGAACACCGGCGCGCCGTTCCAGCAACGCCTGTGCGCGGTCAATCCGAATCAACTTGTCTGGGGCAGCGACTGGCCACATTTGAACCTGCAGCCTGTGCCTGACACGGCTGCTTTGCTCGCCCAGTTCAAGCACTGGTGTGCCGATGCGGCCATGGAGCGCCGGATCTTGATGGACAATCCGCAACGGCTCTATCGCTGATCAACTCAACCGTGCTCGTCGCGGTCACGCTGCAGCCCTTCGAGAATTTCCGCCATGCGCTGCTGCGAGCCGGCCCGCAGGTCGGCATAGATGCTGTTGCCATGCGCGTCGATTGCCACGGTTGCGGGACCCAGGCCTTCGACACGCAACTTGACGAGGCGGTAATGGGTGAGCATCTCGGGCCATGCCACTTCGCGCACACCACGAAGCGCCTCAGAAAGCAATGCGCTGCCACCACCGGGAAAAGACAGGTAGACACAGCCCGCATCCTGCAGGGCCTTCACGCATTCGGCGTCAAGCCCACCCTTGCCGCCGACTGCGTGCAGGCCAAGGCCGCGAATGATGCCCGGCATCAAGGCGTTGAAACGGGTGCTGGTGGTCGGGTTGATGTACAACACCTCGAGCTCACCGTCCTGCGTCTCCCGGCTGTAAGAGCCGAGATGGAACAACACGCCGTCACGCAGGTCGATCGGTAACGCGTGCCCATCGCGCAGATGATCAGCAATACGCTGATAGGTTGGCAGACCGGCGCTGACAACAATGTCGCCGCTGATGCGCACCGTGTCACCGACACGCAATGCCCGCGCCTGCGCTGCGTCCAGGGGCATCGTCAACACCTTGTCAGTCAATTCGCTCCACCCGTCCGTCGTTGTAGATCCGCGCACTGGTACGCCGGTTGATCCAGCAGTTGAAACACACTGCGACTGGCGTGAACCCGTGTCCGGCGGAATAGTCGACATGCACCGCCATCGAGGTCGCGTCGCCCCCTGTACCCATCGGTCCGAAGCCGGTCTTGTTGACGGCCGCCAGCAGTCGCTGCTCCATCGCCGCCACCATCGCTTCGGGGTGCGCCTGCCCCACCGGCCGCAGCGTCGCCTGTTTGGCCATCTTGGCCGCGTAATCGAAACTGCCTCCGATTCCCACGCCAATGACAACCGGAGGACAAGGCTGCGATCCCGCCTTCATGACGACTTCGAGGACATACCGTTCGATGACTTCGAGTGTCGGGAACGAAAAGATCTCCAGCGCGGCCCAGCGCCCTGACCCCAGTGCCTTGGGCGAGCAGATGATCTCCACGTAATCCGCGTCGTCGATCAATTCATAGGTCACCAGCGGCATGTTGCGACCACTGTGGCCACGTTCGAGTGTCAGCGGGTGGGTTACGTGGTCGAGGAGTGGAGGTTCGATACGCGCAACGAGTTCGGCAAATCCGTCCACGAAAGCCTGCTTGATAGGCCCCTGCATCCTGGCTGCAGTTCCGATGCGCATCAGGTAGACAGGCACGCCGGCGTCGGAGCACACGAATCGGCCGTTGCGCTCGGCGGCATCGGCACTGGCCAACATGAAGGTCAATGTCTTGCGCGCGGTTTCATTGCGTTCGCTCACCCGCAGGTCGCGCAAAGCAACGCGCGCATCGTCCGGCACCTTGCGCAGCGACCAGTCGTACAACTGTGCGCTGACCGTCTTGACGGCCTCATAGGTAATCGGCATCAAATCACCCCCTGCGTCACCGCAGGCACAAGCAGACCCGCACTGATCGCGTGCATGCGCGCCAGAGCGTAGACCGCGGTCAGCAAAGGCGCAGGCACCTTGCTTGCGGCAGCGACTTCGACAAGCGTACCCAGGATGGCCTCGATTTCGACCGACCGGCCGGCCTGGGCGTCCTGCAGCATGGATGTCTTGATATGGCCCAGCCGACGCGTCAGGGCCAGCCGCTGCTGCGGTTCGATCGCCACCGCAATGCCGATTGCAGCGCCCACCGCCAACGCCTCATGCATCATCTGAACGAACAAGGCGTGCACCCGGGGATCGTCGATCAGCAGATCGGTGGCGCAGCGTGTCAGCATGCTGACCGGATTAAAGCAGGCATTGCCGAGCAGCTTCAACCATATCTCCTGACGGATCGTCGCGCTCGCTTCGGCGTCGAAGCCGGCATCGCGGAATGCTCCGGCGATCGTGTCGGCGCGCTCGCTCGTCCCACCCGCCGGATCCCCGAACACGATCCGGTTTCCGCTGGCATGTACGACATGCCCAGGAGCTGCGACCGAGCAAGCGGGAAACACAACGCAGCCGAGTACCGACGCAACGGGCACCGCGCGCTCGATCGCACCTTGCGGGTCGACCAAACCGAGGCGATGGCCCGCCAAGCGACCACTTGCCCCCAGGAAGTACCACCAAGGCAGGCCATTGAGCGCCGGCACGACAACCGTCTCGGCGGTTCGCATCGCAGTCAGCGCCGGCAACACCTGTTCGAGCGATGGCGCTTTCACGGCCAGCACGACCACGTCCTGGGCACCCAGCGTTTGCGCGTCGTCGCTGGCACGCACCTGGACCGTGAGACTGGCACCGCCACTGTCCAGACGCAAACCGCGCTTGCGCAGCGCATCGAGCGTGGCCCCGCGTGCCAACACACTGACATCATGGCCGCTGTGCGCCAGCCGCGCTGCGAAAAAGCCGCCAATCGCCCCCGCTCCGATGATCCCAATTTTCATATCGATACAACTTTCGTCTCGCGCGTGGTGCCGCGCAACAGCAGGCACTAGCATAGTGGCATTGGCGAGCCCGACGATTACGCCAATCCGCATGGCTGCAATGCCTGGATTCACATTGCAGGGCCCTGCGTCCGGCTGCATAGCTGTCTTGTCTGCACGGCTCTTACACCGCGAACGGAGACAACCTAGACTCAGTCGCGCTTTCCCACCTTACGAATACACCCGGAGACAGTCCATGCAACGCCGTCAAATCCTTTCCAGTTTCGCCGCCGCAGCGGTGGTCACGCCCTTGAGCTTGCTGCCACTTTCCGCGCTGGCCGCCTACCCCGAAAAGCCGGTGGTACTGGTTGTACCGTTCCCACCCGGCGGTCCCGCGGACGGGTATGGGCGCGCGTTTGCGCAGGCGCTGTCCCTGCAGTTGAAACAACCAGTCGTCGTGGAGAACCGATCTGGCGTTGGCGGAGCCCTTGGCGTGCAATCGGTCGCCCGATCCGCTCCCGACGGCTATACGCTGGGGCTGGCCGGTGGAGGTGCCACGGTATTCCTGCCGTTGCTGATGGAGAAAGAGAAGCACCTCTTTGACACCTTCAAGGACCTGACCCTGCTCAGCAAAGTCGTTGCCACACCCAACATCCTGATCGCCGGTCCCCACGTCACTGCAAAAACGGTGCAGGAACTGGTTGCGCAAGCCAAGGCGGCACCTGGCAAGATGACGATTGCGTCGGCTGGTGCCGGCACCAGCACGCACATCCTGGCCGAATTGTTCAAACAGCGCGCCGGCATCGATATGCTGCATGTGCCTTACAAAGGGGCGGCGCCCGCGATGCAGGACCTGATGGGTGGGCAGGTAGACGTGTTTTTTGTCGAGACACCGGCAGCGCTTCCATTGATCAAGGGCGGCAAGGTCAAGGCACTTTTCACGACGGACACCAAACGTGCCACCTGGTTGCCCGACGTGCCGAACGCGGTCGAAGTGGGACTACCCGACGTTGTGGCAGAGGGCGCCTACGGGCTGGTCGCGCCGGCCGGGTTGCCCGATGCGGTCCTGCGGCAACTGGCGCCAGCCATCGACGCAGCCTTGAAGTCACCTGAACTGGTTGCCCGCTTCGACCAGTTTTCCGGCGTCTCCTCCCCCACCACAAGCGCGATGTACACGGCGTACCTGCGCAGCGAATATGACCGCTGGTTGCCCGTGATCCGAAAAGGCAATATCAAACTTGAATAAGCCGACGCACTGACCAACCCATCTCCCAACCACGTCACGTCACCGTCAGCCATGCAGCATTTCAAGGAACTCCATGTCACGGTGACGTGACGTGGTTGGGAGATGGGTTGGTCAGTGCGTCGGCTTATTCAAGTTTGA
>JBKJRR010000542.1:0-6130 GCA_046594635.1 Burkholderiaceae bacterium | reverse complement strand
ACACGACGCTCTTCCGATCTGGTGATCGGCATGTACTTGCGCAGGCCACCCATCCAGCGGATGTCCTGATTGTGGTGTACGCCCATGATGACCGAGCCCGCCGCGAGAAACAGCAAGGCCTTGAAGAACGCGTGGGTCATCAGGTGGAACACCGCCACCGAATAAGCCGATGCGCCGAGTGCCACCGTCATGTAGCCAAGCTGGGACAGCGTCGAATAGGCGACGACGCGTTTGATGTCGTTCTGGATGATGCCCAGGAAACCCATGAACAACGCCGTGATGGCGCCGATCACGAGCACGAAATTGAGCGCCGTGTCGCTGAGTTCGAACAGCGGCGACATGCGCGCTACCATGAAGATGCCGGCTGTGACCATGGTCGCAGCATGGATCAGTGCGGAAATGGGTGTCGGGCCTTCCATCGAATCCGGCAGCCAGACATGCAGCGGGAACTGCGCCGACTTGCCCATGGCGCCGATGAACAGGCAGATGCAGATGACGGTGATCAGCATCCAGTCTGTGCCGGGGAACGCCATGGTACCCAACTCACCGGACAACGCGAAGACCTCGGCATAGTTCAGCGTGCCGGCATTGGCCACGATCAGGCCAATACCCAGGATGAAGCCGAAATCGCCGACCCGATTGACCAGGAAGGCCTTCATGTTTGCGAAGATGGCGGTGGGCTTGTTGAACCAGAATCCGATCAGCAGGTAGGACACCAGGCCCACCGCTTCCCAACCGAAGAACAGCTGCAGCAGGTTGTTGCTCATGACCAGCATCAGCATGGAGAACGTGAACAAACTGATGTAGGCGAAGAAACGGTTGTAGCCTTCGTCGTCCTTCATGTAGCCGATGGTGTACAGGTGCACCATCAGCGAGACGAAGGTCACGACACACATCATCATTGCGGTCAGGCCATCGACGAGAAAGCCGATTTCCATTTTCAGCGCGCCGACCTGCATCCAGGTGTAGAGGGTTTCGTCGAAGCGGGCACCTTGCTGCACCACGTCGCGCAAAACGCTGACGGACAGCAGGAACGACAGCAGCACGCCGCCGATCGTCAGGCTGTGGCTGACGCGCCGGCCGATGCGGTTGCCGCCAAATGCGGTGCCGAAGACACCGGCGACAATAGCCCCGGCCAGGGGTGCCAAAGCTACGGTGAGCAGTGTCGAAGCTGAAAGTGTTTGGCTCATGGTGTTCATCAGCCCTTGAGCGAATTGAGTTCGTCCACGTTGATGTTGGACTTGTTGCGGAACAGCTGCACCAGAATCGCCAGTCCGATCGCCGACTCTGCCGCCGCAACGGTCAGGATGAAGAACACGAAGATCTGACCCCGCATGTCACCCAGGTAATAGGAGAACGCAACAAAGTTCATGTTCACGGCAAGCAGCATCAGTTCGATGGCCATCAACAGGATGATCAGGTTCTTGCGATTGAGAAAAATGCCGATCACCGACAGCGCGAAAAGTATCGCGCCCAGTGACAGAAAGTGGCCCAGTGTCAAAGTCATGGCTTCTTCTCCCCCTGCGCACCGGCGCTGGCGTCGTCCGCAGCAGGCAAGGGCTGCGCCGCCTGGGTTGCGTCAATCTGCACGATCCGCAGGCGGTCCCTGGCACGCACCCGCACCTGCGCATCCACACCGATGTGTTTGCTGTCCTTGCGCTCTCGCAATGTCAAGGCAATGGCCGCAATGATTGCCACCAGCAGAATCACAGCGGCAATCTGCACCGGATACACATACTCGGTGTAAAGCAGAATACCCAGATCGCGTGTGTTCGACGCCTGTCCCGCGGCCGACTGCACAACAGTCTGCATGGCCTTGGGTTCTGCCAAACGGAAACCGGCGAACAACACGGCCGACATCTCCAGCGCGATGACCACACCGATCACGCCAGCGAGCGGGAAATGACGCCAGAAACCCTGACGAATGCTGTCAAAGTTGATGTCCAGCATCATCACGACAAACAGGAACAACACCATCACCGCGCCCACATACACCAGTACCAGGGCCATGGCGAGGAACTCGGCACGCAGCAACAACCAGATCATGGCGGCCTGGAAGAACGCCAGAACCAGGTAGAGGGCGGCATGTACCGGATTGCGTGCAGTCACTACCCTGAAGGCGGCAAACAGCAGCAACGCGGCAAAAACGTAAAACAGTCCGGCTTTGACATCCATGGCGGGCTTTATCTTTCTCGCACCGCTTCAGCGGTATTTCGCATCTGCAGCACGGCGCTGTGCAATGTCAGCCTCGTAGCGGTCACCGACGGCAAGCAGCATTTCCTTGGTGAAATACAGGTCTCCGCGCTTTTCCCCGTGGTACTCGACGACATGGGTCTCGACAATCGAATCAACCGGACAGCTTTCCTCGCAGAAGCCGCAGAAGATGCACTTGGTCAGGTCGATGTCATACCGGGTGGTACGACGTGAACCGTCTGCGCGCTTGTCCGATTCGATCGTGATGGCCATGGCCGGACACACCGCTTCGCACAATTTGCAGGCAATGCAGCGCTCTTCGCCGTTCTCATACCGACGCAAGGCATGCAGACCCCGCATGCGCGGACTCGACGGCGTCTTCTCCTCCGGGAACTGGATCGTGACTTTGCGTCTGAACAGATAACGCCCGGTCACGGCCATGCCCTTGAACAACTCGAGCAACAGGAAGCTCGACAGAAAGTCCTTGACGGAAAAAGGTGCAGCCATGTGGCTGCCAGCGGAGGCGGAGGTGACTGTGGTCATCGTCTTACTTCCAGATATTGAGGGAGGTCTGCATCCAGCCCCCCACCACGATCAGCCAGACCAGCGTGACCGGGATGAAAATCTTCCAGCCCAGGCGCATGATCTGGTCGTAGCGAAAACGCGGAAATGTGGCGCGCACCCAGATAAACAGGCTCACCACGGCGAAGGTCTTGAGACCAAGCCAGATCCAGCCCGGAATCCAGTTGAACAGGGCGCTGTCGATCGGGGACAACCAGCCACCCAGGAACATGATGGCCGCCAGGATGGAGATCAGCCACATGTTGGCGTATTCCGCCAGATAGAACATCGCGTACGACATGCCCGAATACTCGACCATGTGCCCGGCAACAATCTCGGCCTCGCCTTCAACCACGTCGAACGGATGCCGGTTGGTCTCGGCCATTCCCGAAATGATGTAGACGACAAAAATCGGCAACAACGGCAACCAGTTCCAGGACAGGAAGTTCAGCCCCATGTCGGCAAACTGGCCCCTGTCCTGCCCGGTCACGATATCGGTGAGGTTCATGCTCGCCGACACCATCAGCACGACCACCAGGCAAAAACCCATGGCGATCTCGTAGCTGACCATCTGCGCCGATGCGCGCATTGCGCCCAGGAACGAATACTTGGAGTTGGACGCCCAGCCGGCGATCACGACACCGTAGACCTCCATCGACGTGATGGCCATCACGAACAGCAGTCCGGCGTTGATGTTGGCCAAGGCCACCTCGGGACCAAACGGGATCACCGCCCACGCGGCCATCGCGGGCATGATGGTCAGCACCGGGCCGAGCACGAACAGGCCCTTGCTGGCAGCGGTCGGCACCAGAATTTCCTTGGTCAGCAGTTTGAGCGCATCCGCAATCGGTTGCAACATGCCCCAAGGGCCGACCCGATTGGGCCCGATACGCACCTGCATCCAGCCCAGGAACTTGCGCTCCCACAGCGTCAGGTAGGCCACCGCCCCCATCAGCGGCGCGACCACCACCACAATCTTGATCAAGGTCCACAGAATCGGCCATGCGACAGCCGCCCACCAGGGTGCGGCCAGCAATCCGAGTCCGGTAGCGTGAATCTGGTCAATCATGCCAGGGCCTCCGCAGATAAAGCCACAACCGGGAGTTTGACTTCCGGATGGGCGTCGGCTGTCAACTGCAAGGCCGGTGCGCGGCGCACGATGCTGTCGAGCTGGTAGATTGACGCGACCACCGGTTCAGCCGTGGCCGCAGTCAGGTCGATGGCTGCCGAGGTCTGGTTGCCCAACTTGTCTGCCGACACCCAGGCCAGGTTGTCCACGGGCTCAAGACCCAGGGTGGAGAGCACGTCTCGCGCCGAATCAAACCCAAATCCGGGTAATTCGAGCATGTTGGCCAATACGCGCAATACCTTCCAGGCCGGACGCGTTTCGCCTGCCGGCTTCACGACCGCGTGGAAACTCTGCACACGACCTTCGGCACTGACAAAAGTGCCCGGTGTTTCAGTAAACGGTGCGATCGGCAACAACACGTCGCTGAAAGCCATGTTGGCCTTGAAAGGACTGAGCGTCACCACCATGGCAGCAGCGCCCAGGGCAGCAGCGGCCGCTGCACCGGCAGCGGAGTCGAATTCGGGTTCGGTGTTGAGCAATAGTGCCGCCTGCAGGCCACCAGCGAGCATTTGCCCGGCATGGAGACCCCCTTCACCGGGTACTGCACAGGCCAGTTGGGCACCCACCGTATTGGCAGCCTCGGTCAGGTATCCGACACTGGCGCCGGTCTGATCGGCAATCCAGTTGGCGAGCGCCAAAAGGCTAGCCGCCTTGGCATGGTGGGCTGCGGCATTGCCCAGCAGCACCGCCTTGCGCTCGCCACCGATCAGCGCGCGGGCGATCGCCAGCGCTATCTCGGTTGCCTCGCCTTTGGCGGGTGCAGACAAGCCTTTTTCGGCCGCTACTGCAGTAGCAACATCGGCCATCGCCTGGACCCAGTCGGCAGCGGCCACTTCCAGCGAAAACGCCACAGGCATCGCCCAGTCCTGCGCCTGGGCATTGATTCGGCTGACCTTGCCACCATGGCGCACGGCCTGGCGGATCCGCTGGGCCATCAGCGGATGGTCCTTGCGCAGGTTGGAGCCCACGACCAGCACTCGCTGAAGCAGCGTCAGGTCGGCAATCGGCAAACCCAACCAGTGCACAGCTTCGTTCGGCGAAAAATCGGCGTTGCGCAAACGATAGTCGATGTTTTCACTGCCCAGGCCACGCACCAGCGCCGCGGTCAGGGTTAGCTCTTCGAGTGTGCTGTGCGGGCTGACCAGCGCGCCAATCCTGGCGGCGCCATGGTCGGCCTTGATCTGCTTGAGCCCGTTGGCGACGTATTCCAGGGCCACCTGCCATTCGACTTCCTGCCAGGCACCACCGTGCTTGATCATCGGCTTGAGCAAACGCTCGGGACCGTTCAAGGCCTCGTAGGAAAAGCGGTCACGGTCGGCAATCCAGCATTCATTGACGGCTTCGTTCTCGAACGGAACGACGCGCATGACCTTGTTGTTCTTGACCTGAATCACCAGATTCGCGCCGGTTGCGTCGTGCGGACTGACCGACTTGCGACGCGACAACTCCCAGGTACGGGCGCTGTAACGGAACGGCTTGCTCGTGAGCGCGCCCACCGGGCAGATGTCGATCATGTTGCCCGAGAGTTCGGAGTCGATCGACTGGCCGATGAAAGTCTCGATCTCTGCATGTTCGCCGCGGTGCGACATGCCCAGTTCCATCACGCCGGCGACTTCCTGCCCAAAGCGGATACAGCGGGTGCAATGGATGCAACGCGACATCTCTTCCATCGAGACCAGCGGACCCACGTCCTTGTGGAACACGACGCGTTTTTCTTCTTCGTAGCGTGACGACGACGCACCATATCCGACGGCCAGATCCTGCAACTGGCACTCGCCTCCCTGATCGCAGATCGGGCAATCAAGCGGATGATTGATGAGCAAAAACTCCATCACCGACTGCTGCGCCTTGATCGCCTTGGGGCTCTTGGTGCGCACGATCATGCCCTGCGACACCGGTGTCGCGCAGGCCGGCATCGGCTTGGGCATCTTCTCGACGTCGACCAGGCACATGCGGCAGTTGGCCGCGATGCTGAGCTTCTTGTGATAGCAAAAATGCGGAATATAAGTGCCCGCCTTGTCGGCCGCCTGCATGATCATGCTGCCTTCGGCAATGTCGACCTTCTTGCCGTCGAGTTCGATTTCTACCATCTTCTTTTACCTGTTCAGACGGCCGGCTTCGGCCGACCCCGGGGCAGTGAAACGCGTGCGGACGTTAAACATAGGCTGGGACCATGCAGGTCTTGTGCTCTACGTGGTATTCAAATTCAGGGCGGAAATGTTTGATCATGGCGCGCACGGGCATGGC
>JBKJRR010000528.1:0-7310 GCA_046594635.1 Burkholderiaceae bacterium | reverse complement strand
GGTTTCGCCGGTTTTCGAGCGTTTTTTGATGATTGCGAACATCAGCTCCTGCTTGCGCATGCGGCCCGTGTTTTCAATTTCAAGCTCTTCAGCCTGCTTGAGGACTTCAGACACGTGCAGTGCCTTGAGTTCGTTTAAATGCATGGAATTACCCGACAGGGGATTGAGAGGGAATACGCGAACGGAAACCGGGGGGTGCAGTTCGGGGCAAGAGGGTGGCCCCGATCAGTGGTTCCAAACCTGGAACTCGAACCGGTTCGGATTGCGAACCGGAGATTGGACGGGATTATGACAGGAAAAAAACCCGCTGCAACCGGTGATCGCAGCGGTGGCGCTGCAGCAGCGCCCGGGAATCAGGCCAGCTGCTGATCGATGAAGGCGGTCAGCTGGGACTTGCTCATGGCGCCGACCTTGGTCGCTGCCAACTGGCCGTCCTTGAAGATCATCAGCGTCGGAATGCCGCGGATACCGAATTTGGCCGGGATGTCGCGGTTCTCGTCCACGTTCATCTTGGCCACCTGCAACTTGCCCTCGTAGCCGGTTGCGACCTCGTCCAGAATTGGCGCGATCATCTTGCACGGACCGCACCATTCAGCCCAGTAGTCCACCAGCACCGGCTGCGACGATTTCAGGACGTCATCGTCGAACGATGCGTCAGATACATGTTTGATTAGTTCGTTTGCCATGGCGGTTCCTTGGTTCTGTGGGTACAGGTAAAGTGGGGAAATTGTGACAGAAACCAACCCCCCTTGCCGGTGTGCGCCGTGTTATGAATGAGATAGCCAATAGCCATCACTTCACACGCGAATGGGACCGCATCGTCCGGCAATTGAACGATCGCATGGTGCAGCGGGACGTGCATCCGGCCCGCGTGGTCGTGTTGTTGCCGTATGTCCAGCTCATCGGTGTGGCGCGTGGTGCATGGGCGCGACTGACGGCGGACGGCCAGGCGGCCGCTGCCGCGAGCTTCATGCCGCGTTTCGAAACCACGATGAACTGGAGTGGCAGTCTCGCCGGCTTTTTGCCGGCGCAGGACGACATGCGACGCGACGCTGCGCGGGACATCCTGACCGCGCAGACCTTGCTCGCGCGTGCCGGCATGCGGCGCCAGCAGGACGACCTGGCGGGGCCATTGATGGATGCCGCGTGGAGTCTGGCGCCGCTGGCTGCCTGTATTGCGCCTGCGCAGCGCAGCGCCTGGGGCACACAATTGATGTCCACGCTTGATGCACAGGGCATGGCACCGGCGCTGGCGTGGGAGGCGCAGATCGGACGCATCGCGCTGGCATGGGCTGCGCATAGCGCCTATCCGACGGACGCGCTGTTTTCGGCCGAGTGCGATCTGCTGGTCATTGTGCAGGGCCTTCAGGAGGACCCGATGGTGGCGCCACTCGCGGGCAAGTGGGGCGAGCGCGTCTGCCTGATGCCGCTGCAGCCACCGACCACGTTGGGTGCGCTCAACTTGTACCGCGCCGCGGATCCCGAGGCGGAAGCCGAGCAGGCCGCTGCCTGCGTGTTGCGCCACCTGACGCAGGGGCGTGTGCCGGTGGCCTTGGTGGCGCAGGATCGGGTGTTGACCCGCCGCGCTCGGTCCTTGCTGGCCGAGCAGGGTATCTCCATTCGCGATGAAACCGGCTGGACCCTGTCGACCACGCGCGCCGCGGCGGCGGTGATGGGCTTGCTGCGTGCCATGACCTGGGACGCGTCGAGTGACGTCGTGTTGGACTGGATCAAGCAGGCCGGCGTATTCGACAAGCCGGCGGTGGCGCAGCTCGAAGCCGATCTGCGCCGCGCCGGTGTGCGTGACTGGAACGGCTGGGTGTCAGATGACGCAACCACCACGCGCGTCACGTCATGGCGTGAGCAGATGAAAGGCGCGCGGACCTTGCCGGTATGGCTGGCCGCACTGCGCGGCGCGCTGCAGGGATGTGGGCAATGGGTCGTACTGCTGCAGGACACCGCCGGGCAGGCGGTGATTGATGCACTGCATCTGCAAGAGAGTGCTACGGACACATTTGCCGATGTGCAGCAGCGCACCAGCCTGGCCACTTTCACGGCCTGGGTTGCCCAGGTGCTGGAGGCGGGCAGCTTCGTGCCGCCACATCCTGTGCATGAACAGGTCGTGATCCTGCCGCTAAGCCAGCTGTGGGGTCGCACGCCGGCGGCAGTGGTGTTACCCGGTTGCGATGAGGTCCATCTGGCGGCATCGCCTGACCTGCCCGGCAACTGGACGTCGACCCAGCGTGAGCTGTTGGGCCTGCCGTCGCGGGAGCGTCTGACCCAGGCTTCGGCCGATGCCTGGCAGATCGCGTTGGGCTCGCCGTACGTCGACATCCTGTGGCGTGCCAACGATGGCGGCGAAACCGTCATGCCCAGTATCTTTGTGCAGCAACTTCGCCTGCAATACCCCCAACTTTCAGCCGATCCTCGCGCGTCGCGTCCACTGAAACCGCAGACCTGCGTCATGCCGCAGCCGCAGTCCAGTGCCTTGCCGCTGCCGCGGCTGACTGCCAGCGACTACGAAGATCTTCGTCGCTGTCCGTACCGCTTTTTTGCGTTGCGGCAACTGGGCCTGCGTGAATCGGACGAGCTCGAATCGGAGCTGGGCAAGCGGGACTTCGGCGATTGGCTGCACTTGCTGCTGAGCCACTTTCATGTGGCCCTGGCCGAGACGCCCGACGCAGACGAAGCCGCCCGGATCGCGTTGATCGATGCCGCCGCAAGGCGCGCGACCCGTGAACTGGCGCTGGCGGAGAACGAGTTCCTGCCTTTTTCAGCATCCTGGCCGCAGGTGCGTTCGGCCTATCTGGTCTGGCTGGTCGGGCATGAGGCCAAGGGCACACGCTTTGAGGCTGGCGAGGTTCGCCGCGAGATGCCGCTGGGCCGCGTCAATCTGGTGGGGCGCATCGACCGTATCGACCGCGCTTCAAACGGCGTGCGCCAGGTCATCGACTACAAGACAGAATCCCGCGACAAGACGAACCAGCGCATCCGCCAACCCATGGAGGACAGCCAGCTGGCGTTCTACGCAGCGCTGCTGGAGGACGACACGCTGGAGGCGATGTACCTGCATATTGCCGAGTCCGGCCCGGCCAAGGCGTTCGTGCAGCCGGACATCGTTGCCTTGCGCGACCAACTGGTCGACGCCATCCGGCACGACATGGCACAGATCGCGGCCGGTGCACCGATGCCGGCGCTGGGCGCTGGTTCGGCCTGTGACTATTGCGCGGCACGCGGCATGTGCCGGCGCGATTTCTGGAGCCCCTGCGGGCATCCAGCGGACGCGGCGATCCATGGCTGAACAAGATCTGGTCGCAGCTTACGAGCACAATCATCGCCCGGTGGGTGCCGCCGATTTTTATGCGATCGCCTGCGACCCGCGGCGGCATGTGGCCGTGGAGGCCTGTGCCGGCGCAGGCAAGACCTGGATGCTGGTGTCGCGCATCGTGCGCGCCTTGTTCGACGGCATGGACGCAACGACCGGCGCGCTGACGGTGTTGCCGCACGAGATCCTGGCCATCACGTTCACCAAGCGTGCAGCAAGCGAGATGCGTGAGCGCCTGTACCGCTGGCTGCAGGATTTCGCCGATGCCAGTGATGAGGTGCTGGAGCGGGAACTGAAAATCCGGGGTGTTGCCGTGAGCGCCGATCCGGCGGTCGCCCGGGCCATGCGCCAACGTCTGGCCGGCTTGTATGCCGCGGTGCTGGCCTGCGGCAGGCCGGTGCAGATTCGCACCTTTCACAGCTGGTTCGCCGCCTTGCTGCGCGCCGCGCCGTTCTCCATCCTGCAACAACTTGAGCTGCCGCTGCGTTACGAGTTGCTCGAAGACGATGCCCCGGCCCGGGCGCTGGTGTGGCGGCGGTTTTACCAGGCTTTGCTCGATCAGCCCGGATGTCGGCTCGACTTCGAGGCGGTGGTGGCCGAGCATGGCCGATTTCAGACCGAGAAGGCGCTGGGCCAGGCCCTGGACAAGCGCATCGAGTTTGCGCGGGCCGACGCTGCAGGACGCGTCGACGATTCTGTGCGCCACTTTCATCAGGTCTTTCCGGCGTTGGCGACACACGCCGAGCCGGCGGCTGCCCTACTGACACCACATTCGGCCGCGCGCTGGCGATCCTGGGCCGAAAAGCTCGCGGGCGCGGCCAACAAGACGCCACAAAAAGCTGCACAGGCCGTGCGCGATGTCTTCGGTGACGATTTGCCAACCGACGCCCCGGGTGTTCTGCTGGCCGCTTTGCGCAAGGCATTTTTTGTCGCCGATGAGGACCGGCTGACGCAGCATCTGGTGCGTTATCCCGCCGCGCAAGAGGCCGCTGCCGAATTGCAGCAGTTGTGCGCGGCGCAGCATCACCACGGCGCGTGGTTGTACCAGCAGCGCATGGGCCGCTTGTGCCGCGTATTGATCGCCGCGTTCAGTGCGCTCAAACGCGAGCGCGGCTGGATCGACATGAGCGACGTGGAACGCGCCGCGATGGTCTTGTTGTCCGATCCGGTGCTTTCCGGCTGGGTCCAGGAGCGGCTGGACAGCCGGGTGCGGCACCTGCTCATCGACGAATTCCAGGACACCAATCCTTTGCAATGGCATGCCTTGCTATCGTGGCTGGGCAGTTATTCGGGCGCAACCAGCAGCGCGCCGGGCGTGTTCATCGTCGGCGACCCGAAGCAAAGCATCTATCGTTTCCGACGGGCCGAGCCGCAGGTATTTCGCGCGGCTCAAGCCTTTGTCGCGGACGGGCTCGGAGGAGAGTTACTGAGCTGCGACCATACCCGGCGCAATGCCAGGCAGGTGATCGATGTCGTCAACACGGTGATGACCGCCGCCGCCGGGAACGACCGTTATGAAGGCTTTCGCAACCACACCACCGATTCCGGCGCCAGCGGCCAGGTCTGGCGCCTGCCTGCGATCGCGCGCCAATCTGCGCAGGCCAGTACGGATGGCGAACCCGAGCCGCTCTGGCGCGACAGCCTGACGCGGGCCCGCGAGGTGCCGGAGGAAACCTATCGGATGCGCGAGGCGCGTCAGGCCGCACAATGGATCGCACACGTGCTTTCCCAGGGCGGGCGCAAGCCGTCGGACGTCATGGTCCTGTCACGCCGACGGGCCGGGCTGGGGCCGCTGCAGGATGCCTTGCGCGCGCTCGGTGTGCCGGCCCAGATTGGCGAGAAGACCGGCCTGATCGATTGCTGCGAGGTGCTCGACATGGTGGCGTTGCTCGACGTGCTGGTCTCGCCACGGCATGACCTGTCGCTGGCGCGCGCGCTGCGCTCGCCATTGTTTGCGCTGCCCGATGAGGCACTGATTGACCTGGCCTTGCGCCAGCGTGCAACCCGGCTGCCCTGGTTCGAACTGCTGCAGCAGGATTGGCCGCGCGGGCATGCCCTTTGGGGTGTTGGCACGCGGCTGGCAACCTGGAAAACCTGGCTCGACACCTTGCCCGCGCACGATGTCCTGCAATCGATCTACAGCCAGCACGATGTGCTGGCCCGCTTCGCGGTGCTGGCACCTTCCGTGCAGCGCGAAGCGGTGTTGTCGAATCTGCGCGCCTTGCTTGCCGCGGCGCTGGAGGTGGCCGGCGGGCGTTTCGTCACGCCATATGCGTTTGTCCGCGCCCTCAAGTCCGGTGCCGTGATGGCGCCGGCGACCGTGGTCGATGAAGCGGTTCGCTTGCTCACCGTGCATGGGGCGAAAGGGCTGGAGGCTGGCGTCGTTTTGCTGCTCGACACCGACACGCCACCGCGTGCGTCCGAGACCATGGGCGTACTCGTCGACTGGCCCGCCGAGGCTGCGCAGCCGAGCCAATTTTTCTTCCTGCGCAGCGAGGCGCACCCGCCAGCGTGTGCGGTGTCCACGCGTGACACCGAATGGTTGCAGCGCCAGCGTGAAGAACTCAATGCCCTATATGTGGCGATGACACGCGCGCGAGACATATTGGTGTTGTCGTCGATCGAGCCGCACCGCGATGCGCCCGGCAGTTGGTGGCAACGACTGGTCGCGTTGGCGCGGCCACAGATGGTCGATGTCGTGTCTGAGGCGGTCTTGTCGGTGTCTGACACCGCGCCGCAGGATTTCACCTTGCTCGTCTTGCCGCAAGCGCCGGCGCCGGCGCCGCAACCGGTGGCGAGCGGTGGAGCCGCGCCAGCACAGGCGGACGTCGTCGATCCGGCGGTGGCACGAATCGGCAAGGCCCTGCACCGTTTGTTGGAGTGGGGTAAGGTGGACGCGTCGCATGTGGCCGCGGCGCGGCGTGAGTTCGTACTCGATGCCGAACAAGTGCAAAAGGCGGCAACGATGGCACAGCGAATTCTGACCGGGGAGGGCGCTTGGGCCTGGGATGCTGCGCAACTGTCCTGGGCGGCCAATGAAGTCGAGATGGTGGTGGGCGGCGTGCTGATGCGGTTGGATCGTCTGCTGCAACGAAGGGACAACGGACAATGGTGGGTGCTGGACCACAAGTCGGCACGTGCGCCGCTGCAGGATACGTCCCTGGTTGCACAACTCAACACCTACCGCAACGCCGTGCGTGCCGTCTATCCGCAGCAGACGGTGCGCGCCGCATTCCTGACCGGCGAAGGCCGTTGGATCGAATTGCCGGAAACCATGGAATGACAAGAGATCGATGACAACAGTTGCAGTGATCGGCGGTGGGCCGGCAGGCCTGATGGCCGCTGAAGTGCTGCTCCAGGCCGGCGTAGTGGTGCATGTGTTTGATGCCATGCCCTCGGTGGGGCGCAAGTTCCTGCTGGCCGGCAAAGGAGGGCTCAATCTCACGCATGCGGAGGTGCGCGAGCAGTTTGAGAGCCGGTATGGCGCGCGCCAGGCGCAGATCGCGCCCTGGTTGCAGGATTTTGGAGCCGACGCATTGCGGGCGTGGGCCCAGACGCTGGGCGTGGATACCTTCGTCGGCAGTTCCGGACGCGTGTTTCCGCACGACATGAAAGCGGCCCCGCTGCTGCGCGCCTGGCTGCATCGGTTGCGTCATCCGGCGCAGGGTCAGCCGGTGCAGTTTCATATGCGGCATCGATGGGCTGGCTGGAGTGACGTGCTGCAGAGCCATGCGGCTTTGGCTTTCGAAACACCACAAGGCCAGCAGTCCTTTCGCGCCGACGCGGTGGTATTGGCGCTGGGTGGTGCGAGCTGGCCACAGCTGGGCTCCGATGGCGCCTGGGTGCCGATGCTGACCGGTCGTGGTGTGGATGTCGCACCATTGCTGCCGGCCAACTGTGGCTTCGATGTCGCGGGCGGTTGGAGTCCGCATTTCAGTACGCGTTTCGCTGGCTTGCCATTCAAGTCGGTGGTGCTACGGTTGGA
>JBKJRR010000446.1:0-25471 GCA_046594635.1 Burkholderiaceae bacterium | reverse complement strand
CGACAACTACTGGTTTCCCGACTACATCGCCGACCTGGACTTCCTGGTCGACCATTTCTCGCCCGACCAGCCCATCGACCTGGTGGGACACAGTCTGGGTGGCAACGTCGTCATGTTTTATGCCGGCATCCGGCCCGAGCGCGTGCGCCGGCTGGTCAACCTGGAGGGTTTTGGTGGCCCTCCCACCGTGCCGGCGCAGGCGCCCGAGCGTTATGCCAAGTGGATCGACCAGCTCAAGCAACATGCTCGGGGTGAAGGCGGCCTGCGCGGCTACCCGGATGCCGACGGCGTGGCGCAGCGGCTCACCAAAACCAATCCACGCCTGGCACGTGACCCAAGCGGCCGTGACAAGGCTGCCTGGTTGGCGCAGCAATGGGCGAGTCCCAATGCCGAAGGTAGGTGGAGAATTCTGGGCGACCCGGCGCACAAGATCGTCAATGCCCAGTTGCTGCGGGTCGATGAGATGCTGGAGGTCTACCGACGCATCACCATGCCGGTGCTGGCGGTGGAAGCGTCTGACGACGCCATGTGGGGCTGGTGGAAGGGCAGTTTCACACGGGAGCAGTACCACGAGCGGCTGCAATCGGTGCCCGACTGCCGCATCGCGGTGGTGCAGGACGCGGGCCACATGCTGCACCACGACCAGCCCGAACGACTGGCAGAACTGCTTGAAGGTTTTCTGGCCGTCTGAGCTGTCCGAGCGGCAGCGGTGGACTGGCTGCATCATCGTGAGAAAATGCCGGGTTGATCTTTCCCCCGACAACAAGGACACCACCATGGACGCAGTACACATCAACCAGATCGGCACCCAATTGAGCGACCTGAGCGCACGTACCCAAGAGTTACGGGGGTATCTTTGACTACGATGCCAAATCCGAACGCCTGAGAACAGTCAACGCCTCGCTGGAGGACCCTTCGGTCTGGAACGACCCGAAGAAGGCCCAGGAACTCGGTCGCGAGAAGAAATCCCTCGACAACGTGGTGGTCTCGCTGGGCAAGCTCACATCCGAGCTGGCTGACAACGCCGAGCTCTACGCGATGAGCCGGGACGAGGGCGACGAAGACAGCCTGCTGCAGATCGAAAACGACACCGCCAAGCTGGCGACAGAAATCGAGAAGCTCGAGTTCCTGCGCATGTTCAACAACCCGGCCGATCCGCTCAATTGCTTTTTGGACATCCAGGCCGGCGCTGGCGGCACCGAGGCCTGCGACTGGGCCAGCATGTTGCTGCGCCAGTACCTGCGTTATGCGGAGCGCAAGGGATTCGCGACCACGATCGAGGAAGAGTCCGCTGGCGACACCGCCGGCATCAAAGGCGCGACGATCAAGATCGAAGGTGACTACGCCTTCGGCCTGCTGCGCACCGAAACCGGTGTGCACCGCCTGGTGCGCAAGTCACCGTTCGACTCGTCGGGTGGACGCCACACCAGTTTCGCCAGCGTGTTTGTCTACCCCGAGATCGATGACTCGATCGAGATCGAGATCAACCCGTCGGACGTGCGCACCGACACCTACCGCGCCAGCGGCGCCGGCGGTCAGCACATCAACAAGACCGATTCGGCCGTGCGCCTGACGCACCTGCCCACCGGTATCGTGGTGCAGTGCCAGGACGGGCGCAGCCAGCACAGTAACCGGGATGTGGCCTGGAAGCGGCTGCGCTCCAAGCTGTATGACCATGAGTTGCGCAAGCAGCAGGAAGAGCAGCAAAAGCTCGAAGACACCAAGACCGACGTGGGCTGGGGCCACCAGATCCGTAGCTACGTGCTGGACAACAGCCGCATCAAGGATCTGCGCACCAGCGTCGAGGTATCGGCCACGCAAAAGGTGCTCGACGGCGATCTTGACGTGTTCATCGAAGCCTCACTCAAACAAGGCGTATGACGATGCGTATCCAGGGACTGATCTTCGACATGGACGGCACGATGATCGATTCCATGCCCTACCACGCGCAAAGCTGGGTCGCGTTTGTCGAGCAACACGGTATCAGCATCGATGTCAAGGAGCTGATGCGCAAGACCACCGGTCGCACCGGAGCCGAGTGCATGGAAATGCTGTTCGGCCGGCCCATACCGCACGAAGAAGCCTGGACGCTGATCCAGCAAAAGGAAGAGATCTACCGCGAACTGTTCGCACCCGAGTTCACCGAGGTACAGGGATTCAAGCGCTTTTGCGCCATGGCCCATGCCAGCGGTCTGCGCATCGGCGTGGGTACGGCCGGCGACAAACACAATATCGCGTTTGCCATGCGCCACCTGAAGATGGATCCGCTGCCCCATGCTTTTGTGGGTGGCGACGAAGGCCTGCCGGGCAAGCCCGAGCCGGCGATTTTCCTGGAGGCCGCGCGGCGCATCGGTGCGGACCCGAAGGCCTGTATCGTGTTTGAAGACGCGCCTTTTGGCATCGAGGCTGCGCGCCGCGCCGGCATGTTGGCGGTGGCGATCTGCACCAGTCACAGCGCCGAAGAACTGGCCGGCGACCATGTGATCGCCCAGGTGGCCCACTACGACGAACTATTTGCCTCGCAATTTCTGGAGACACTTCATGCCCGCAACCCGTGACGACCAAGGACAGGCGGTCAGCATCCAGCGCGCCGACTACAGCGCACCCGCATTCTGGATCGACACCGTCGACCTGACCTTTGACCTGGACCCGGCCAAAACCCGGGTGCTCAACAAGATGCGCCTGCGCCGCAATCCGGACGTGCCGGTACAGCCGCTGCGCCTGGACGGCGAAGACCTGAACCTGGCCCGCGTACTGGTCAACGGTGGCAGCGCCAGCTTCAAGATCGAAGGCAAGCAACTGGTGCTGGACAACCTGCCACCCGCCGAAGCCGGTGCATTCGATCTGGAGATTTTTACCACCTGCCAGCCAGCCAGGAACACCAAGCTGATGGGCCTGTACGTCAGCAACGACTCGTTCTTCACGCAGTGCGAAGCCGAGGGATTCCGGCGCATCACTTATTTCATGGACCGCCCCGATGTGATGGCCAGCTACAGCGTGCTCTTGCGCGCCAACAAGGCGGCCTACCCCGTACTGCTGTCCAACGGCAACCTGGTGGAGCACGGCGACATGCAAGGCGACGGCAATACCGGGCGCCATTTCGCGCGCTGGGTCGACCCGCACCGCAAGCCCAGTTACTTGTTCGCACTGGTGGCCGGCAAGCTCGAATCACGCCAGCAGCGCATCATCTCGCGCGCTGGCAAGGAACACCTGCTCGAGATCTATGTGCGTCCGGGCGACCTGGGCAAGACCGAGCACGCGATGAACTCGCTGATGGCCTCCATCGCCTGGGACGAAGCCCGCTTTGGCCTGCCACTGGACCTGGAGCGCTTCATGGTGGTGGCCACCAGCGACTTCAACATGGGCGCAATGGAAAACAAGGGCCTGAACATCTTCAACACGAAATACGTGCTGGCGACCCAGGCCACGGTCACCGACACCGATTTTTCGAACATCGAGTCGGTCGTGGGCCATGAGTATTTCCACAACTGGACCGGCAACCGCGTGACCTGCCGCGACTGGTTCCAGCTCAGCCTCAAGGAAGGCCTGACGGTTTTTCGCGACCAGGAGTTCTCGCAGGACCTGTGTTCCGAGGCATCGGCGCGCGCCGTCAAGCGCATTGAAGACGTGCGCGTGTTGCGCACCGCGCAATTCCCCGAAGACGCCGGCCCGATGGCGCACCCGGTGCGCCCCGACCAGTACCTGGAGATCAACAACTTCTACACCGTCACCGTTTACGAAAAAGGTGCCGAAGTCGTGCGCATGATGCAGACCCTGGTGGGCCGCGACGGCTTCGCCAAGGGCATGACACTTTATTTCGAACGCTTTGACGGCCAGGCCGTGACCTGCGATGACTTCGCGCAGGCCCAGGCCGATGCCAATCCGGGTTCGGACCTGGCTGCCCTGCTGCCGCAGTTCAAGCACTGGTACAGCCAGGCGGGCACGCCTCGCGTGAGCGCGCGCGGTGCCTACGACGCAGCAGCGGGCACCTATACGCTGACGCTGACGCAAAGCTGCAAACCCACAACGGGGCAATCCAGCAAACAGCCATTCGTGATTCCGGTCAACCTGGGCCTGGTCGGCCCGGACGGGCGCGACATGCCGCTGCAACTGGCCGACGAATCGCAGCCCGGCGCAGGCGCACGCACCTTCGTGCTCAGCCAGCCGCAAGAGTCCCTGACCTTCATCCATGTGGCGGCCGAGCCGGTGCCCTCAATCCTGCGCGGATTCAGCGCGCCGGTGTTGCTGGAGTTTGACTACCGTGACGACCAACTGCTGCATCTGCTGGCCCACGACAGCGACCCGTTCAATCGTTGGGAGGCCGGCCAGCGGCTGGCCATGCGTTGTGCCCTGGCCGCACTGGCGCAACCCGCCGATGTCCCGGTCGGCGAGGTGCTCACGCCGGCCTTTCTCGATGCCATGCGCGGCATCTTGCGCCACCCGGCGCTGGACGCCGCGTTCAAGGAACTGACGCTGAGCCTGCCGTCCGAGACCTATATCTCGGAGCAACTGGAGGTGGTCGACCCGCAGCACGTGCATGCCGTGCGAGAGGCAATGCGCGCACAGCTGGCCACGGCCCTGGCCAACGACTGGCAGCAGGTTTTTGACGCCAACCAGAACACCGGCTCCTACAGCCCTGACCCGGTCTCCAGCGGCAAGCGTGCTCTGGCCGGCATGGCGCTGACGATGTTGTGTCTGGGTGGCAACAGCAGCGGCGACTGGCCGGTCCGCGCATTCGAACACTTCAAGCAGGCAGGCAACATGACCGACCGCCTGAATGCCCTGGGCGCGCTGGTGGCGTGCAACCATCCGCTGGCAGGTGAGGCGCTGACGCGTTTCCACACCATGTTCAAGGGCGACGAGCTGGTGCTCGACAAATGGTTTGCCTTGCAGGCCGGCGCCCCTGACCGCGCGGGCCATATCCTGCCGTTGGTGCGCCAGCTGATGTCGCACCGCGACTTTCACCTGAAGAACCCGAACCGGGCACGCAGCCTGCTGTTCAGCTACTGCAGCGGCAATCCGGCGGCGTTTCATCGCAAGGACGCAGCGGGTTACCAGTTCTGGAGTCTGCGCGTGATCGAGATCGACGCCTTCAACCCGCAACTGGCGGCGCGGCTGGCGCGCGCGCTCGACCGCTGGAGCCGTCTGGCCGCACCGTACCGCAGCGCCGCCCGCGAGGCAATCGCGCGCGTGGCTGCCAAACCCGACCTGAGCAACGACGTGCGTGAGGTGGTCAGCCGTGCGCTGGCCGACTGACCCGGTTTCTGCTGACCCACTTCCACACCCAGACCACACGCCATGGCATCCAAGATCTCCCTGACCCGCTACCTGGTCGAGCACCAACGGGTGAACGCCGTGATTCCGTCCGACCTGCGCCTGCTGCTCGAAGTAGTGGCGCGAGCCTGCAAGAGCATCAGCCATGCCGTGAACAAGGGTGAGCTCGGCGGTGTGCTCGGTGCCACCGAGACCGAAAACATCCAGGGCGAGGTACAAAAAAAGCTCGACATCATTGCCAACGAGGTACTGATAGAGGCAAACGAATGGGGCGGTCATCTGGCGGCCATGGCCAGCGAGGAAATGGAAGGCATCTACGTGGTGCCGCACCGCTACCCGAAAGGCGAATACCTGCTGATGTTCGACCCGCTCGACGGCTCGAGCAATGTGGATGTGAACGTCAGCATCGGCACCATCTTCAGTGTGTTGCGCAAGCCCGACAACGGCGCCGGCGTCTCCGAAGCCGACTTCATGCAACCGGGCAGCCAACAAGTGGCGGCCGGCTACTGCATCTATGGCCCGCAGACCACGCTGGTGCTGACCGTGGGCGACGGTGTGGCGATGTTCACGCTCGACCGCGAGCAGGGCTCGTTCGTGCTGACCGAGGAGAACATGAAGATCCCGGCCGACACCAGGGAGTTCGCGATCAACATGAGCAATATGCGCCACTGGGATCTGCCTGTGAAGCAATACATCGACCAATGCCTGGCCGGAGTGGACGGGCCGCGCGGCAAGGACTTCAACATGCGCTGGATTGCCAGCATGGTGGCCGACGTGCACCGCATCCTGACGCGCGGCGGCGTGTTCCTTTACCCTTGGGACAAGCGCGAACCCGGCAAACCCGGCAAGCTGCGCCTGATGTACGAAGCCAACCCGATGGGCTGGCTGGTCGAACAGGCGGGCGGCGCCGCCAGCACGGGCCGCGAACGTATCCTGGATGTGGTGCCGACCCAGTTGCACCAGCGCGTCAGCGTGGTGCTGGGCAGCAGGAACGAGGTGGAGCACATCATCGCGCTGCATGCCGCAAGCCCCGCGCGCTGAGGCGGGCCCGATGACCGTCGTGCCGGTCACCGTGAAGACGGACCGTGGATTCAGGCTGGCGCACTGGCTGTTGCGGCTGTTTGGCTGGCGCGTGCGTTACGAGGGCACTCCCACAGGGTGCGGCATCATCGTCGCCTATCCGCACACCTCGAACTGGGACTTCATCGTCGCCATGACCACCAAGTGGGCCACGGGCCTGCCGGTGGCCTTTCTCGGCAAGTCGAGCCTGTTCACCGTGCCGCTGCTGGGCCCCTTCATGCGCTGGTGCGGCGGTATCCCGGTTCAGCGCACCAGCGCCAGCGGCGCCATAGAAGACATGACGGCTCGTATTCAAGCCGCCGCTGCGCGTGGCGAACGCTGGTGGCTGGCCCTCGCCCCCGAGGGCACACGCAGCCGATCGGAAAACGGCTGGCGCTCGGGTTTTTACCACATCGCTGTCGCTGCCCAGGTGCCGATCGGGCTCGCCTATTTCAACTTCGAGCGCAAGGAAATCGGTGTCACCATGTTCCTGCAACCCAGCGGCAACCCTGACGCCGACATGCCGCAGATCGCGCGCTGGTATGCCGAACATGCGGTGGCGCGGCATCCCGAAAGGGCCACGCCAGTACGTTTGAAACAGTCACGTTGATGGGCTTGCCGCCAGCGTGTCCCGCGTGTTTCCGGGCCGCTGATCCTGCCAAGTGTGTCAGGCAAAACGCCAATTTGACCGGGCTATAATCCGGCCTTCGCCGGTGTAGCTCAGTTGGTAGAGCAGCTCATTCGTAATGAGAAGGTCGGGTGTTCGATTCATCTCTCCGGCACCACACGTAAAAGGCCCCTGGCTGTCATGGTCAGGGGCCTTTTCATGAAGTGGATACCTACCCGACACGTGAATGGCATCCGGGGTGACTCCCGAACCATGGTGTTTCGAAAATTTGACACCAGCAAACCTCCAATAGGAACCACAGATCATGGCAGAGTCAATTTCGGCCACCCTTGCCCCATCGGGGCAAAAGGAAACACGACAAGGATGCAAGCCCCTTTCGGATATGGCCTGCGATCTCGACCGCGCAAAAATTCACCTTGCTGCAGCCCACCGTCTGGCGGCGCTGCACGAGCTCGATGAGGGCATCGACAACCATTTCACCGTCACGGTGCCGGGGCAACCGGACCAGTACCTGATTCTTCCTTTTGGCAGGCACTGGTCCGAAGCGCGCTCCAGTGACATGATGGTGTTTACCGAAGCCGGCGAGACTGTTTCGGGCTCCGGGCCGGTAGAGCTTTCAGCGCAGTGCATCCATGCGCCGATCCATCGAATCATCCAAGCCAAGGTGGTGATGCATACCCATCAATCCTGGGTCACCGCGCTGAACATGCTTGAAGACAATCGTCTGCTGCCGCTGTCGCAGACGGCGGCGTTCTTTGACGGACACATTGCCTACGATGACATCTATACCGGTCTGGCCGACTCGCTTGAGGAGGGTGCGCGCCTGGCGAAAGTGCTGGGCGACAAGCACGCCATCTTCATGAAGAACCACGGTGTATTGGTGGTGGGTGACACCGTGGCGCAAGCCTACCGCCGGCTGTATCGCCTGGAGCGGGTATGCCGCATGCAACTGATAGCCATGGCAGCCGGAAGGGGCGCCGGCAATCCATTGGCCATTCTGGGCAGCGAAGTCGTCGCCCGGGTGCAGACGATCAATCCGCAAGACAGCCATACACGTGCCGATCGCGAGCAGCTGTTCTTCGAAGCGATGATGCGGGTGCTGGACCGCGAGTTACCCGGGTACCGTGATTAGGATGTGCGGGAGCCTTTGCCAGTCGCGCATCGCGCACAGGCGACAGCAGCCCCTTTGGCCGGCCAGCTACACCCCCTGGCTGCTCAACTCGACAACTCCGCGAGGAGACTGAAACGTCGCCGCGATGTTCGCCGGGCCTGGGTTGATGACAACGCCCGTCAGTCCGATCGCCTCATAGGCCAACTTGAGTTTGTCGGCCGAAGGGTGCGTGATGGTGAGGGTCTGCAGAGAAACACCCGAGCGCGGCAAGGTGTTTCTCGGGTGCAGGCGCAGGGGATCGGCGTCACCTGTCTTGCCCCACTCAATCAAGGTGGGAAGCGCTCCGTCAAACAGCCGCTGCCCGTCGTCGCGTACTGTGATCTGCCACTGCAACAAGCCGCGACGCGAATGGCGATTGGCCAGCACCGCGGGCCCACGTTCGATGTCGAGCGCCCTCAAGGCCGAACGCCCGGCCTGAATGTCATTGGTACTGACCACGAAATGCACCAGACGCGGTTCAACCGCAACCGCGGCTCGCACGCCTTCATCGTCCATGTCGAACCAGCGCTTGCGTGGGACGTTCGCGGCTCGCGTGGCCCCGCCATTGATGGCAATGATCTCAAGGTAGGCGAGAGGACTGGCCGGCGTGGCAATTTTGAACAAGCGGTTGTGGGTGCCAAACTGCGCATGCTCGCCACCAAGGCCAGGCGTAATGCCAAACGTGGTCTCGCACCAAGGCACACCCTGGTCAAGAGATTGCGCCACGACCACAAGGTGATCAATCTGAGTTTTCATAATCCATCCAGAACATTCAAGGCCCGATTGTCGCGTCAAGCCTTGATCGACCTGGCACGTTCATGGGAGCCTCAACATGCGCAAGGCCCGACCACTCGGACAGTGGAGAGGGGTCAGGAACACAACCATTCCGATGACGCCCGACCGCAATCATTCGCGCAGACCGAACGCATGGGTGTTCGGCCGTGTGATGCTCAACTACCCGCGCAATCCAAGCCGCCGCTTCAATTTCAAGATCAGCGTAGGCGTCAATGAGAATTTGGTCCGCGCGCAGTCCCTGGGCATCGACGAACTGCAGCGGATCGAGGGCGTGATGGACATGCCCAAGCCCATTTATCGGGTGCAACTGCACGCGGTCACCAAAACCTATACCGGCAACGCCACCGCGCCCATGCCGCAGGCCCGTAACCCAGGCGCATCAACGCCGGTGGATACGCGGGCCCACAAAGGCGTCCGACAGCAGATCGACACCAAAAAGCAAGCACATCCGCAAAACGATCTGCTCGATCCAGCGGCACCACGCGAGTAGCTTGAGCGGCTCAACAGCCGCTTGCCCGATCCATCAGCGAGGCCACATGCCCTGCGGGCACTCCCGATCGGGACTACTTCTTCCTGATCATGCCGACAACCACCAGCAGCACGATGGCGCCGACGGTTGATCCGATGAAACCCGCGCCTTCACCGGCGGTGTAAAACCCCAGCGCCTGCCCGCCGTAGGTAGCCGCCATGGCACCGCCAATGCCCAGCAGGATCGTCATGATCCAGCCCATGTTGTCGTCGCCGGGTTTGAGCATGCGCGCGACGAGTCCGACGATCAAACCGATGACGATGGTGGAAATAAAACCCATGAGAAAGCTCCTATGTGTAAATGAAAATTGTCCCGGACCGGCAGCGCGATCACCTCAGAAATTGACGTTCTCGCGCCCCTTCAATCCCAGTATCTCGCGCGCTTCATCCGGTGTGGCGACCTCCAGGCTCAGGGCCTCGATCATGGTGCGTGCACGTGGACGCAGAATACGGCGTGCGCAAAGGAAACCCCAGACGCCCCGCCGCTGACCTGCGGCCTGCGTGACCTGGGGTTTCGAATCCACAGAGTGTTGCGGAGATGCCATGGGGAGTTGACCGGCCCGCCCCCTGGCGAACCTGCTGGCGATGGTACCGCCATTCATGGGGTGGCGATGCGCTACAGTGACCCGTTCCCTGCCACCGCGCAGGGCCACATGCAGGAGTGAACCACGATGATGAACATGGGATACGGCGGCCTGCTCGGCGTGCTGGTATTGATCGGTGACATATGGGCCATCATCAATATCTTCCAGAGCTCGGCCTCAAGCGAAAAGAAGCTGCTCTGGATCGTTGCGGTCGTATTGTTGCCGCTGCTCGGGCTGATCCTTTGGTTTCTGCTCGGACCCCGTGGCAACACGCGGAGCTGAAGCCAATTGACTGACGGCTGGCTTGCGGGTCGACACATCACCGAGAAGTTGGCCATGCCCGGCAGGCAGCTCGCCTGGGGTCAGCGCGCGAACGCCTGCACCCGCAAAAATTGCTCCGGCCCTCGTTTCACGACCTAAACGCCACCACCGGCTGGAACAGTCCCAAGCCGAATCAGCGGCCCTGCGCAAACGGATCGGCCACACCCAGTTCGGCACATAGCCCGGAGACAGCCGAGCGCAACCGTATCACTTCGTCTTCGAGTCGGGCCATACGCTGCACGAAATCGCCGCTATCGGCCGCCAGCACTGCGCCATCCCCACCCGCATGGTCCGGGACCGGCCCGCACAACAAATGTGCCCAGCGCTGCTCGCGTGCGCCAGGTGCGCGCGGCAACTTCACCACCAGCGGCCCCCCCTTTTCGGCGGCACGCTCCTGCAGTTCGTCCAGGAATCCTTCCACCGACGAGATATCGGCAAACGGGTACCAGCGCTCGGTATTGAGGCGCAACTCCCCAGCCGTTTGCGGGCCACGCAACAGCAGCATGCCCAGCAACACGGCGGCCTGCTCGAACACGCCGATACCGCGCTGAAAATTGTGTGAGAACTTGGCGGTGCGTCCGCCGGAGGATTCGCGCACCAGGTCGCGCGACTGCAGATTGCCCAGCGCAGTGGCCAGTTGGGCTTCGTCCAGGGTCATCAACGGGTCCCGGCTGGTCTTCTGGTTGCAGCCCAGCATCAGCGAGTTGAGCGACAAGGGGTAGCTGTCCGGGACGGTGCGGGCTTTTTCCATCAGTGTGCCCAGAATGCGGGCTTCAATGGCGGTCAATAAAGGTGTAGCAGCGTCTTCTGGCGATGGATTCACGGTGATGGTCGATTCTGTGATGGCGCGGGTTTCAGTCTCATGACGACGGCAAATCGCCAAGTACCTTGCTGAGCTTTTTCTCGAGTTCGCTGAGGCGCAGCAGGCCGTCGGGCGCCTGCTTGATGCTGTTGCGCCATTCCAAATGCAGCGCACGCAGACCGTCGATATCCTGCGCCGCCTTGAGCTTGGCAATCAAGCCGTCGCTGGCAATGCCCAGAATGCGTTTGGCCAGATTGATCATCAAGGTCTGCCCGAGCTGAAAAGGAGCCTCTTCGCCCGCATACGTTCCGCCTGGCGATGCGGGCGCCGTCAGTGGCGCCGCACGCGGCTGAACAGCAGGCGCCGGAACCGCCAGCACTGCCGGCTCCGCGGCCAGTTCGATGACAAATTCGCCGTCCAGCAACTGCTGCATGAGTCCGGGAACCAGTTCAGCCGGGAACACGGTCTGCAGGGCGGCCAAGTCGCGTCGGCCATCCATCATGATCAGCATCTGGCGCAGACGCGGGGTGAGACCATGGGTACGTCGTTCGATCTCGTCCTGGCCCTTGGGCGATTTCACACAAACGGTATTTGCAGTCACCATGGACTCACCTGTTGTCTCCATCAGTTTTCGTCGTTTGCCGGGGACGGATACTTCCTGATCATTCTAGGCCCCACGCTAGGGTCGGGGTTGGCCGCAAGGCCTGGCACAAAGGTGACTGGATCTGCCTGTTCGATAATCTTCGCTGCCGCGCGTGCCCATGGCACCAAGCTTGCGTTCACTTTTGGCACGTAGCATTTGTGCACCTTATTCGTGCCAAGCCCCTGTCCCTGTTCAAAGCGTCGTTTTTAATGTCCCTGCCTTCAGCCCGTCCGGGCATTCGTCCACAACAAACCCACGCGGCCATCCGGGACGTGGTGCGCGTCGCTTTGCGCAGCCAGCGCCACTCCGACGCCAATCGTCGCCGTGCACGGGAACTGGCCTGGCAATGGGTCGCTGCCAAATGGCCGCGCCTGATGCCATCGCGCGATCAAATGGAGATGGGCCAGTTCTCGCATGCCGCGAGTGGACAACAGATCGTGGTGTCGCGCTCCGCCGATCACGCCAGTTGGTCGCTGGCGGTGGCATTCGACGAAAAAAACGGTGCGCGCACCTGGATGACCCGGGTCGAAGTGGCAGATGGCGGCGACGCCGACGTGTTGCGGTTGCTGACATCGTGTACTGACATAGCAAATGCACCACTGGTGGTGGCGCCGCCCCGTCTGCTGGGCAGCTGGGTCGAGCGCATGGAACTGGAGGACGGCCCCTTTGCGGTGCTGGGCGAGCCTCGTGAAGTCAATGACGAGACGCAGCTTCAGGGTTTCCTGACCCACGTGTTGTCGCCGCAGCGAAATTTGCCTGTCATCGCGCTGGCCAACCGACCTGAAACCCGGTTCTACGGGGTCGACCCGCGTGGACTGGCAACGGCGGTGCGGGGTCTGGCCCATGTGATCTGCCTGGACCCTTACATCGCAATTGAAGTTGCCGAGCGGCTGGGACCGCGCCTGGGAGTGGTACCCGGCGCGGCACGCATCTACAGCGCCAATGTGCCAGTCGAGGAAAATGCGCAGAATCACCCGCTGGTGCGCAACACCCGGGCCGTCGGCAATGCGCAGGACAGCGCCGGAGCCTTCCGGCGCTTGTTGTGCCAGCGGATCTGCGCCATCAGTGTGCGCGAGCGCAATGGGGCATCCGACGAGGCGGCCAACCACAAACTCCGATCGTCCGCCAGCCGTTTGAACTGACGCGCAACTGACGCGCGCATGCTGGCGCGGCAACAGCAGCAGCGCGCCCCACGCGACATCAGGGCATATATTGCCCGCCGTTGACCTCGATCACCTGGCCAGTGACATATGAGGCCAATTGCTCGGACGCCAAATACAGGAACGCACCGACACACTCATCGACCGTCCCCAGGCGCGCCATCGGAATCGTCTTGCGCATGGTTTCCAACTGCTCAGGGGTGGAGAACTTGTCGTGAAACGGTGTCGTGATGACACCCGGTGAAACCGCATTGACACGGATGCCACGTCCGACCAACTCCTTGGCCAGACCCTTGGTTGCAGTCGTGACAAAAGCTTTGGAGCCGGCGTACATCGCCGCGCCGGGTCCGCCACCACTGCTGGCAGCGATGCTGGTCAGGTTGATGATGCTCGAGCCAGCGGCCATGTGGGGCACGGCGTACCTGGTGCACATCATCATGGAGCGCACATTCAGGTCGAGGATGTCGTCGAGCGTTGCGTCGGTGACTTCGGTGATAGGCTGACGCTGCACCAGCGCGCCGGCGTTGTTGATCAATACATCAATGCGCCCCAATCGCGCCGCAGCCTCCTCGACCACCCGTTCGCACTCTGGCGACTTGCGCAGATCCCCCTGCAACACGAACGCGTCGCCGCCTGATGCCTTGATCTCCCGAGCCACCTGCTCGGCCGCTTCCTTCGAGCTGTTGTAGTGGACCGCTACGGTTGCACCGCGCGCACCCATGGCGAGCGCGCAACCGGCGCCGATACCGGTCGATGCGCCGGTGATCAGAACGGCTCTACCCTTGAAATCTTCCATCGTATGTGTCCTTGCGTTGGTTTGTCAGTGAAGCTGTCGCGCCCGGGCGCAGCCATTGGTCGTCGACAAGTCTAAGCCATCGCGCAGGCTACCTGACGCAGGGCGCAGTGACGATCCACGCCTGAGCCTCCTGCACGCGTCCGTGCTGCGCTGCGGCTCAGCGCTCCACAGTGCGGATGTAGGTCTCGGGACGGCGATCGCGGTAGAACTGCCAGGCATTGCGTGCCTCGCGCAACACATCCATATCGAGATCGCGAATCAGGATCTCGCTCTGGTCGGTGCTGGCGACCGCGCCCACATAGTTTCCGCGCGGGTCGACGAAATAGCTCGAGCCGTAGAAAGTAACCGCCTTGTCGCCGAACTCGCGGCTTTCATTGCCGATGCGGTTGTTCGCCGCAATGAAGTACTGATTGGCGACTGCGGCCGCAGGTTGCTCCAGTTCCCACAAGCGGTTTGACAGCCCCGGCTTGGTGGCCGATGGGTTGAAAACAATCTGCGCGCCAGCCAGTCCGAGTTCGCGCCAGCCCTCGGGGAAGTGCCGGTCGTAACAGATGTAGACACCGATGCGCCCGACCGCCGTATCGAACACCGGATAACCCTGGGTGCCCGGTCGGAAGTAGAACTTCTCCCAGAACTGCGGCAGGTTGGGAATATGGTGCTTGCGGTACTTTCCCAGCATGTTGCCGTCAGCATCGATCACCACCGCCGTGTTGTAGTAAAGGCCCGGCATTTCCTCTTCGTAGATCGGCAAGACCATCACCATCTGGAGTTCACGCGCGAGATCGGCAAAACGCTGGACCGTCGGGCCAGGAATCGACTCTGCGTAGGCGTAGTACTTGGTGTCTTCGATGATGCCGAAGTACGGCCCGTAGAACAGTTCCTGGAAGCAGATGATGCGGGCGCCCTGCGCGGCCGCATCGCGTGCGAACTGCTCATGCCGGGCGATCATCGACTCCTTGTCACCGGTCCAGTCGGTCTGGGTGATTGCTGCGCGTACGACGCTCATCTTGCGGTCCTCCATTTTTTTGGTTTCGAATGGCGCAGTGCGCCGCCCTGTCAGGTACTTCAAGCAGCGCCACCGCACAGACGTCTGCCACCGAGCGGTGACGGCACTTGCACTGTGCCGCGTTCTGCCTAGAATGAAAGCCATCAGTATGGTCGGGTGGCTCCAAAGAGTCCAGCGCGCGCTGTCCCATCCTGGCCCCTGTCCAGGTCGGTACGGCATGTCCCCTCCAGCCGCGCGGTTACTGCCGACGTAACTCTGTTACATAAGCCCCGGCGAGGCAGGCCGCTAATGATGAGATGATCCATGCCACAGAGGCAGGACAGTTCTGCCTGCATGGGGTTGATGGAGGATTGACGGAATGCGATGGGCCAAGACAAGTTTGCGCAATAGTTTTTTCGGCTGGAAGGCCCATGAACCGGTTGCGGAATCAAACGACGACCTCGAAGCCATCCGCAAGCTGATGCTGCAGGCCCTGGAGCAAAATCAGGACGGCCTGAACTCGACCTTCGAGCGCAAGCTGTTGTTTGCGCAGGACATCGACCACCTCTGGCACATGCGTCCCGAACTGATGACCGCCATTGCGGCGAGCCGAGGTGAAGCGATTGCCTTGCGTTGCCTGGCCAACATCACGCAGCAGTTCGAAGCGCGCGCGCCCGATCGTTTCAAGCGCAAGGGTCGTCCGGTCATCCGCCGGCGCTGAAAAATTTCTCTCGCATCGTTTTGCGGTTGGGCGCGTACCCGCACTCGCGCCACTGCGATGGGACACGGGCGACAGGCCCGCTAGACGCACCCCCCCGACACAGATGACTTCCAGCGGGTGCCGCGACTGGGCACAATGGGGCTTGTCAACATGATTCGCGAGGATTTGTATGGGCTCCGGCAAGATATTGGTCGCGCAAGGGGGCGGACCGACAGCAGTGATCAACCAGTCGATGGTGGGCGTGGCATTGGAGGCCAGGCGCCACCGGCAAGTTGAACGGGTGTACGGTGCGCGTCACGGAGTGCGCGGCATCGTCGACGAAGACTTCGTCGACCTGACCCAGGAGACCAGCCACAACCTGGAACTGGTCGCGGCCACACCCTCGTCGGCCCTGGGCTCGACGCGCGACAAACCGGATGCGAAATACTGCCACGCCATTTTCGAGGTGTTGCGCGCACACGAGATCGAGCATTTCTTCTACATCGGCGGTAACGACTCGTCCGACACCGTGCGCATCGTCAGTGAAGAGGCACACAGGGCAGGCTACCCGCTGCGCGCCATCCACATCCCCAAGACCATCGACAACGACCTGGTCGGCAACGACCACACACCCGGCTTTCCATCGGCGGCACGCTTTGTGGCCCAGGCCTTTGCCGGCGTAAATCTGGACAACGCTGCGCTGCCCGGCGTCTATGTCGGCGTCGTGATGGGTCGGCACGCCGGGTTCCTCACTGCTGCGTCCGCGCTGGGCAAGAAATTCCCGGATGACGGCCCGCACCTGATCTACCTGCCAGAGCGGGTGTTCGACCTGCAGCAGTTTCTGCATGACGTAAAGGCGACCTATGCGCGTTACGGCCGCTGCGTCGTGGCCGTGTCCGAGGGCATCCACGATGCGGCCGGCACACCCATGCTGGCCCGGCTGGCAAGGCAACTCGAGCAGGATGCCCACGGCAATGTGCAACTCTCGGGCACGGGCGCCCTGGCCGACCTGTTGTGCGAGGAAATCCGCAGCAAGCTGGGCATCAAGCGGGTACGGGGCGACACTTTCGGCTACCTGCAGCGTTCATTCATCGGCTGCGTGTCGGATGTCGACCAGCGCGAAGCACGCGAGGTCGGCGAGAAAGCGGTGCAATTCGCGATGTGGGGCGATCGCGATGGCTCGGTGGCGATTCACCGCACAGGATTTTATTCGGTCGACTATGCGCTGCTTGATCTGGCCGATGTAGCCGGCAAGACACGCGTGATGGAGGATGCCTTCATCAGCACCAGCGGCACCGACGTAACCGATGCGTTCCGTTTGTATTTGCGTCCCCTGCTGGGTTCGGGCATGCCGGACGCGTTCCGGCTGCGCGCGGCGCCAGTCGCACGGCGCAGCCAGAGCTGAGAGCGTGAAAACGCCCTGACCCGCGCGGCCGATGTTTCTTGCGTCCAAGCTGCTGGGCTTTTTGCTCGAACCGCTGTTCTGGGTGCTGCTGCTGCTGGTCGCCAGCGTAATACTGGCGCGGCGCCGGCCCCGTACTGGCAGGACCCTGTCCGCTCTGGCGCTACTGGCGCTCGTGCTGGCCTGCTGGACACCCGTGCCCGAAGCCTTGCTGCGCAGCCTGGAAGCGCGTTATCCAGTTCCCGACGGGCGCAATCTGCAGAATTACCGGGGCATCATCGTGCTCGGAGGTGCATTGAGCAGTCCGGAACTGTGGAAGGCCCACCCGCAGGTGGGCTTGAACGATCAGGCCGAACGCATGACCGAAGCGGTGGCGTTGATGCGCCGCCATCCGCACCTGCGCCTTTTGTTTACCGGCGGCAATGCCAAGATTTCCGGCGACGGGGCGAGCGAGGCCGAACGCGCCAAGGTGTTGTTCGACGCGCTGGGCGTCGATCCGAGCCGCGTCTCATACGAATCGGCATCGCGCAATACCTATGAAAACGCGCTGCTCACGGCAGCCGTGCCCGGTGTCGACAAGACCCAGCCCTGGATTTTGCTGACCTCGGCATTTCACCTGCCGCGTGCCATGGGCGTATTCAAACACGCGGGCTGGAACGTGACGGCCTGGCCGGTCGACTACCGCACAACCCCGCACGACTCCTGGTTCGATTTTTCGCTGCACCACGGCCCTGCGACCTGGCAGCTGGCCTTGCATGAATGGCTGGGCAACGCAGCCTATCGGCTGGCCGGCTGGCTCTGAGCGCCGCGCCGTGTCAACGACGCCAACGTCGGACGTTTGACGCGTGCCGTGTCAGGATTCCTCAGAATCGGCCAACTGCTGCGCGGTGAGGCGGGTCGCGAGCAACTTGTCGATGCGCCGCCCGTCCAGGTCGATCACCTCGAACATCCAGCCCGCACATTCGATTTTTGCGCCTTCCTCCGGCAAGCTGCCAGACACCGCCATCAGCAGCCCGGCCACAGTGTTGTAGCGCCCGCGCTCCTCGTCGGGAAGTTCGCCGATGTCCAGGCGCGATTTGAATTCACCGACCGGCATCGCACCATCGATCAGCCAGCTGCCGTCGTCGCGCGGCGTGGCCCAGGCATCAACCGGCGTGTAGGGTTGCAACTCCCCGGTGATGGCCTCGAGCATGTCGTTGGGTGTGATCAGCCCTTGCACCTCGCCATATTCGTCCACCACCAGCACCATGCGGGCGGTCTTGGTGCGGAACTGCTCAAGCAGTTCCATGCCCGAGAGCGTCTCGGGCACGAATACCGGGGAATGCACATGGTCGACAATGGGCTCGTTGTGCTCGGCACCGAGTTCGATCAGCTTGCCCAGGCTGATGGTTCCCACGACGTTCTCAAGTGATCCCCGGCAGACCGGATACCAGGAAAACGCGCGCTTGGCGCCGCCTTCGCGCAAGGCCTCCAGGATCTGGCCGGCGGATTGGCTGGCATCGAGCCACATGATGTCCGAGCGCGGCAGCATCATCGACGTGAGCGGCCGGTCATCGAGCAGGAACACGTTCTGCACCATCTGGCGCTCCTGCTCCTCGATCACACCGGCGTCCACACCCTCTTCCAGGCTGGCACTGATTTCTGCCTCGGTGACAGAGCGGCTGCCAGCGTTGTCGATGCGCAGCATTCTGAGCACCGCATGCGTGCAGGCCGACAGCAACCAGACAAACGGTTTTGCGGCACTGGCCACCCATGTCATCGGTCGTGCAACCAGGCGCGACACCTGCTCGGGATACAACTGGCCGATGCGCTTGGGTACCAGCTCACCGAAAACGATGGTGGTGAACGTGATCACAGTCACCACCAGTGCCGTCGCCGTGATGTCGGCCGCGCCGACGGAGAGGTGCCAGCCTTGCAGCCAGCGCGACAGTCCATCGCTGAACGCTGCCTCGCCAATAATTCCGTTGAGCACGCCGATGGACGTGATGCCGACCTGCACCGACGACAGGAAGCGGGTCGGATTCTCCAGCAGCAACAAAGCCGCCGTGGCACCATGGTCGCCGTCGTCGGACATGCTCATCAGCCGCGCCCTGCGGCTGGCCGTGAGCGCGAGTTCGGACATTGCAAAAACCCCGTTGATAAGGGTCAACAGGGCAATCAGCAATACATCCATGAATCCGGCATCAAAATCAACACTATGGGACTTTACCTGATCGGCGATGTGCAAGGCTGCGATAACGCGTTGCAGCGCCTGCTGGATGAAATCGGCTTCTCGGCGAGCCGCGACCGCCTGGTGTTGCTGGGCGATCTGGTCAATCGCGGACCGGATTCACTGGCCGTATTGCACCGGGCGATGCGCCTGGGCGGCGCAGCGCGTTGCGTGCTGGGCAACCACGACCTGCATCTGCTGGCCATCGCACATGGCGTACGCCTGCCCCATCGCAAAGACACGCTGGACGCGATCCTGGCATCGCCTGAACGGGCAGCCCTGTTGGCATGGCTGCGCCATCAGCCACTGGCGCTGCGCGAGTCTATCGACGGCAGCGAGTTGTTGATGGTGCATGCCGGCCTGTTACCGTCCTGGACCGCCGACCAGACCATGGTTTTGGCCGGCGAAGTGGCGCAGATGATGTCCGGGCCCGGATTCGGCGACTTCCTGAGCCAGATGTACGCCGACACGCCGACGCAGTGGTCGGACACGCTGCAGGGCGTCGCGCGACTGCGCGCCATCGTCAATGTGTTGACGCGCCTGCGTTTTTGCACGGCCGACGACCGCATGGAGTTCGCCACCAAGGACAGCGCCGATGCGGCGCCGCAAGGGTTCTGGCCCTGGTTCGACGCCCCGGGGCGGCGCAGCGCAGACGTGACGGTGGCATTCGGACACTGGTCAACATTGGGCTGGCTTGGACGTGACGACGTGTTGTCGCTCGATTCCGGCTGCGTCTGGGGTGGTCAACTCAGTGCGGCGCGCATCAGCCCGCTGGGTCCGGGCCGGGGCTTTGACACCGAACTGGTACGGGTGGCTTGCGACCAGGCACAAAAACCCGGCCGGTAATAGGCCACCGAGTAAGCGGCTACCGGCACAGGGTCAGGACTGGCTTTCGGTTTCTGGCGCCGGAACTTCCGGCTTGAACAGCGCCGCAACCCGGCGCCGGGATTTGATATTGGCCGAAATACTGCGCACCGGGGTCGGACTGGCCGCTTCCCACGCAGGCGCATCGGTGGCCGCGGGTTCCTCGTAAGGCTTGTCGAAGAACGGATCGCGCGAAACCTTCGGCGGACGCACCAGATCGAG
The DNA here is from genome assembly GCA_046594635.1 of Burkholderiaceae bacterium. Taxonomy (GTDB): domain Bacteria; phylum Pseudomonadota; class Gammaproteobacteria; order Burkholderiales; family Burkholderiaceae_C; genus CAISIP01. The sequence continues at coordinate 5,349 of JBKJRR010000446.1, read as the reverse complement.
TCGTGGCGCACGCTCGCGGCGCGGCGCATCGCCCTCGGGACGCGATGCACGGCCAGCCGCACGCGGCTCAGCCGGCACTTCTTCGGCGTTGTACATGCGCCGGCCATCATTGATACGACCCTGGCGGCGGATGTCGGGTTTGTCTTCATCGAACTCGATCGGTTCGATTTCGAGCTTGGCCTTGAGCAGTTTTTCCAGGTCGGCCACCAGACGCGCATCACTGCGCGTGACAAAGGTGACCGCCAGACCCGAGGCGCCGGCACGGCCGGTGCGACCGATACGGTGGATATAGTCTTCGGCGTTGAACGGGATGTCGAAGTTGAACACAGCCGGCACGTCCTTGATGTCGAGCCCGCGGGCCGCGACATCGGTACACACCAATAGATCAACCTCGCCCTGCTTGAATGCGTCGAGCGCCTTGAGCCGCTCGTCCTGGCTCTTGTCGCCGTGCAACGCAGTGGTGTTGAGGCCTTCGCGTTCAAGGGAACGCGCCAGTCGGGCACAGCCAAGCTTGCTGTTCACGAAGACGAAGGCCTGCTTCACCGCGTGCCGGCGCAGCAATTGGTGCAGTGCGTGGCGCTTGTCATCGTCGCCCACGCTGTAGAAGTGCTGCTCGACCGTCGATGCTGCGGCGTTCGGTCGCGCCACTTCGATCGTCACCGGATTTTGCAGGTAACTGCTGGCCAGCCGTTTGATCTCGGGCGAAAAAGTGGCGGAGAACAGCAGCGTGGTGCGCTGCTTGGGCAGGTAACTCAATATGCGCTGCAGGTCGGGCAGGAAACCGATATCCAGCATGCGGTCGGCCTCGTCGAGCACCACGTATTCAACCTGGTTGAGCACCGTGTTCTTGGCTTCAATATGGTCCAGCAGTCGGCCTGGCGTGGCCACCAGGATCTCAACACCGCGCTTGAGCTCGGCCGTCTGCGGCTTCATGTCCATGCCGCCGAACACCACGGTGCAGCGCAGCTGGGTGTATTTGGCGTAGGACTTGATGGCCTGCGCCACCTGATCGGCCAACTCGCGCGTGGGCAACAACACCAGTGCCCGTACCGGATGGCGCGCCGGCGATGTGGACGCGTTTTCATGGGCCAGCATGCGCTGGAGCAGAGGCAACGAGAACGCTGCGGTCTTGCCGGTACCGGTCTGGGCTGCGCCCATCACGTCCAGACCCTGCAAAACCTGGGGGATGGCCTGCGCCTGGATCGGCGTCATGTTCTCGTAGCCCAGTTCGGCAACGGCTCTGGTCAGGGGTTCTGCCAATTGCAGTTGCGCGAAGGAATCAATCCGAAGAGGGGTGGCGGGTGCTGTCATCTATACCTGTGCGCTGACGTGCCCGAGGGCCTGTTTTGGGCGCCTGAGCGGGTGGTGCCCAGTACTTGGGCAAGCGACCATTATCCCCTCATTGGGAAAAGCCCCGAAAAACAGGCTAAAGACTGCGCGCCGAGAAGCTGTCGCAGCCCTTGATCGAGCCGCCCTGCAGCCCCATGTCGAACCAGCGCTGACGCTGGGCACTGGTTCCATGCGTAAAGCTTTCGGGCACCACCGCGCCACCACCCGCGCGCTGCAACGCGTCGTCGCCGATGCGCGCAGCCGCATTCATCGCCTCCTCCACGTCGCCTCGCTCCAGGATCTGACGCGACCGCTGCGCATGGTGGGCCCAGACGCCGGCCAGGCAATCGGCCTGCAATTCCAGCCGCACACTCAAGGCGTTGTATTCGGTGCGACTGACGCGTTCACGCGCCTGCTCCATTTTCGCGGTGATGCCCAGCAGATTCTGCACGTGGTGACCGACCTCATGGGCGATCACATAGGCCTGCGCAAAATCACCTGGCGCGCCCATCCGATCGCGCAGGGTTTCATAAAAGGCCAGGTCGATATAGACCTTCTGGTCTCCCGGGCAATAAAACGGCCCCATGGCCGACTGGCCGGTGCCACAGGCGGTGGGCGTCATACCCCTGTAAAGCACCAGTCGCGGTTCCTGGTATTGCGCACCGCCCTGACTGAACTGCTGCTTCCATACATCCTCCGTGTCCGCGAGCACGGTAGACACGAAACGCGACATGGTGTCGTCGGCCGGCGTTTGGGCCTGCGGCGCCTGCTGCTGAACGACCGCCCCTTCGCCACCGCTGAGCGCACTCAAAATGGTCATCGGATTGATGCCGAAGATCCACCCGCCGACCAGCGCGATGACGATGGTGCCGATGCCCAGGCCACGACCACCCGGCAAGCCCCGCCCACCACCGCCAGCCGCACCGCGCCGGTCCTCGACGTTTTCTGACTGTCGGTTACCTTCCCATTTCATGAATCCTCCTGACGCGATTGAATTCGCGTTACATTGCCGCCATGTTAAGAAAACCAGTGGCGCAGAGTACCCACCAGGGTCGCCTCGCCTCTACTTCCAATCACGCGGCACCCCGCGCCACGGTCTTGTTGACCGGTTTTGCGCCTTTCGACGGTGAGGCCGTCAATTCCAGTTGGGAAGCCGTGCAAGCGCTGCATGGCGAGCATATCAGCGGCCACGCGATTGTCTGCGCGCAATTGCCGGTCACTTTCGATGCGTCTCACGAGCAGCTGATGGATCTGGTGCGCGAACACCATCCGGCCCTGGTCATCTGCGTGGGTCAGGCGACAGGTCGCCGGGCTATCTCGCTCGAGCGCATTGCGATCAACATCGCCGATGCCCGCATTGCGGACAATGCCGGCGCAAAACCCATCGACAAGCCGGTGGTCAGCGGCGGCCAACCCGCCTACTTCACCAGCTTGCCGATCAAGGCGATGCTGCGCGACCTGACCGAGGCCGGCCTGCCGGCCGAGGTATCGCAGACTGCCGGCACTTTTGTCTGCAACCACTTGTTCTACGGCCTGATGCACGATCTGCAACGGCGCCGTGCGCTCATCGGCGTGCGTGGCGGGTTCATCCATCTGCCGGGCCTGACCCCCGTTGACGGCCAGGTCATGGGCCTGGCGGACATGCAAAAGGGCCTGCGCATCGCCATCAACAGCGCGCTGGCGACGACCCAGGACGTCAAGATCGCCGCGGGCACCACATCCTGACGCGCCAGCGTCCTGGCAGCGTGCTCAGGCGCGTGGCAGGGTCACTCCTTGTTGCCCCTGGTACTTGCCACCCCGGTCCTTGTAGCTGACTTCGCAGGCTTCGTCGCTCTCGAAGAACAGCACCTGGGCGCAACCTTCACCAGCGTAGATCTTGGCCGGCAGTGGTGTCGTGTTGGAAAATTCCAGCGTCACGTAACCCTCCCACTCGGGCTCGAACGGCGTCACGTTGACGATGATGCCGCAACGCGCGTAGGTGCTCTTGCCCAGACAGATGGTCAGCACATTGCGCGGTATGCGGAAATACTCCAGCGTACGTGCAAGCGCGAAGCTGTTGGGCGGAATGATGCACACATCGTCGTTGAAATCGACAAAACTCTTGGCATCGAAGTTCTTCGGGTCGACAACGGTGCTGTGGATATTGGTGAACACCTTGAATTCCGGCGCACAGCGGATGTCATACCCATAGCTGCTGGTGCCGTAACTGATGATCTTGTTGCCATCGCGCTCGCGGATCTGTCCGGGCTCGAACGGCTCGATCATGCCGGTGGTCTGCGCCATGTGGCGGATCCATTTGTCACTCTTGATGGTCATGCTGGGGTTCCGGAAGTCTGGTCGATGGACCGACGATTGTAGGAACACTGACCGCGGTGCCCATCGGCATACCCTGGGGCAAGGCGTGTAAGCACCGCCCCGCCACGCAGTTATCCCAACGGTTTTTCAGGCGGCAGCAGCGATCACGGTGCGTTGCACCAGCCGGTCGTCGCCCAGCACAATCATGGCAAACAGCAACTCGTCCAGATTGCCGGCCTGACTGGTGCGCCGCTCCATCAGCGCCGTACAGCGCGGGTCGAGCACGATGAAATCGGCCTCGCAGCCGGGCTGCAGATTGCCGACCACCCCCTGGATTCCCAGTGCCTGCGCCGCCCCGGCCGTGTGTTGCCACCACAGTTGCTGCGGCGTCAGGCTCAGGCCGGTCTTGGTCTGCCCTTCCCGCCCGACGCAATACGCCGCCAGCATGGTGTGGAACGGCGACAACGAGGTGCCGCCACCGACGTCGCTGGCCAGCCCATAGCGAAATCCAACCCGGTCCGCGCTGGCGTAGTCGAAGAAGCCGCTGCCCAGAAACAGGTTGCTTGTCGGGCTGATGGCGGCAGCTGAACCGGTGTCGCGCATCAAGGCACGATCGTCGTCGTCGAAATGGATGCAATGCGCGTAAATCGCCCGTTCGCGCATCAGGCCGAAGTCGTCGTACACCGCAAGATAGGAACGCGATTGCGGAAACAGCTCACGGGCCCAGGTGACTTCGTCCAGGTTTTCGGCCACATGCGACTGGATCCAGACGTCCGGGTAGCGCGCGGCCAGTTCACCGGCACCGCGCAACTGGGCTTGGCTGCAACTGGGCGCAAACCGCGGTGTGATCGCATACCCCAGCCGTCCCTTGCCATGCCAGCGCCGGATCAGCGCCTCGGTGTCGAGCAGGCTTTGTTCCGTAGTGTCGCGCACACCGTCGGGCGAATGCCGGTCCTGCAACACCTTGCCGCAGATCATGCGCATGCACCGGCGCGCGGCTTCGGCAAAAAATGCCTCAACCGATACCGGGTGCGAGGTGGCAAACGTCAGCGCGGTCGTCACACCGTTGCGCACCAGTTCGGTCAGAAAAAACTGCGCAGCGTCCGTGCTGTGCTCAGCGTCGGCAAACCGCGCTTCCTGCGGAAAGGTGTAGTTTTCGAGCCAGGGCAACAGGCCGCTGGCAGGCGAACCCATGACGTCAATCTGCGGAAAATGCACATGCATGTCAACAAAACCGGGCGCGATGATGCGTCCGGTCAGGTGTTCAAGCGGAACCTGCGCATACTGATCGATCAAACCATCGTAGGCACCCACGGCCAACACCCGCTCGGTCGCCGAGTCGTCGAAACCGACCACCAGCAGGCCATCCTTGTCGAACTGGGCCTGGCCCTGTTCATCAAATCGCAAAATGGCGGCGCGGTAGGCTTTCATGATGGTGAGAGCTTACCCAAGAAATGGCGGCGTCTCATACGGCAACCGACATACCGTCCATGCCATGCTGCGTGCGTCACTGCATCCGTGCCGCCAGGCAAGGCCAAACCCTCAAGGACGCAGCGGTGGCGCCAGCACCCCCTGCACCAGAAAATCCATCGCCAGTATTTGCGCGTCCCCCAGACTCTGACCGGCTGCAATGACGATGCGTCCGTTCGTGTCCAGCACCGCCTGCCGTGCCTGGAACGGATGCAAGCGGCCGGCGGCAATGTCTTTTTGCTTCGCCAGCACCTC